>JANLTA010000699.1:0-5285 GCA_031362705.1 Gemmataceae bacterium
CACTATGAAACAGCCGTGCGCCTTCAGCCGGACCATCAACATGCCCATTTTAATCGCGCGTTGGTGTGGCTGACACGCGGTTGGTTCGATCGCGGTTGGCACGAGTATGAATGGCGCTGGCTCACTGGTCAAGTTGCCCGGCCCGCCATCCCTCGCCCGCGCTGGGCCGGCGGCGATCTCACTGGCAAACGCATCCTTGTCCATACTGAACAAGGCATCGGCGACACGTTGCAATTCGTGCGCCTGTTGCCGTTGCTGAAGGAGCGCGGTGCCGAAGTCATATTCGCTTGTCTCAAACAGATGAAACCGCTGTTGATGCGAACGGCCGGGATTGATGATTGGCTGCCCATCGACGAGCCGACGGCGGTCAACTTCGAACTGTACACGCCGATCGGTTCAATTCCCGGCATTCTTGGGCTCAATGAACAGAACATGCCTGCCAAGGTGCCGTATGTATTTCCCGAGCCTGCGCGGATCGAACGATGGAAACCAAGAATCGCAGCTATCGGCGGTTTCAAGGTCGGGCTGTGCTGGCAGGGAAGTAAGACCTTCATCGGCGACAACTTCCGCTCGATTGCATTACGGCATTTTGCGCCGTTGGCTCAAGTCGACGGTGTGAAATTGATCAGCCTGCAAAAGGGCTACGGCGAAGAGCAAATGGCGGAGAACCGCGACCGCGTGCCGCTCACCGTGTTGGACGGACTGGATGACGAAGGCGGCGCGATGATGGACACGGCGGCCGTCATGCAGCATCTCGACATGGTGATCACGTCGGACACCGCCATCGCGCATTTGGCGGGCACGATGGGCATTCCCGTGTGGGTCGCGCTTTCCACCGCAAGCGACTGGCGCTGGCAGAAACACCGCAGCGACTGTTTCTGGTATCCCTCCATGAGTTTGTTCCGCCAGAGGGAATTGGGCAACTGGACGCCGGTGTTCGCCGAGATGGCCGAGACGCTGCGCCAAGTCGTGGGTGGCACCATAGCAGCCGTGCCACCTGCTGTGCATGATCGCAACGTCACGGTGCCCGTCGCGCCGGGAGAACTTTTCGACAAGATCGCCATTCTGCAAATCAAATCCGAGCGCATCACAGATGCCAACAAGTTGGTCAATATCCGCCGCGAGTTGGCTCTCTTGGAGTCCGCACAAGTCGCGACGTTTCCGACGACACCGGAATTAACGTCGCTTGCCGGCAAACTAAGAAGCATCAATGAACAACTCTGGGACATAGAAGACGCCATCCGCGACTGCGAACGGGCATCCGACTTCGGCCCGAAGTTCACGGAACTTGCCCGATCGGTTTATCGCACCAACGACAAGCGCGCGGAAGTCAAACGCAAGATCAGCGACTTGCTCGGGTCCACGATTGCCGAAGAAAAATCGTACGCGAAATATTGAACGGACGTTATCAAGCCAAGACCAGCGACCGCAGCCCGCGCACCGAATCGGCGGCAACCGCCCGGGCGATGTAGGCGTTCAATCTCACGTGGCAGGCGGTGCAGCCCTCGCCGGCTCCGGTGTCCACGCGCAGGTCGCTGAGGCTTCGCGCACCTATGGCGATGGCGTCTTCGATCATGTCTTCGGTGATTTTCAGGCAATGACAGACGTAGTCGCCGGGGCATTGCCCACAAGCCGATTTGTCGCAGCATGGCGCATCAAACATATCGAGAAACCGCTTAATGAGACTCCGTCTCACAACACACTATTATGGTATCCGGCAGTCAATCCAAGTCAAGCCAAACGGAGGGATCAGCGTCCGGCGGCATACGCCAATCGCCGCGCGGGCTGAGGCTGATCGAACCAACCTTAGGGCCATCCGGCAAGCACGACCGCTTGAATTGGTTAGCGAAGAAACGCTTGATGAATACTTGCAGCCAATGGTCGATGTGGCCCACCGAGTACTTGGCATCGAACTCGGCAAAACGCGCGAGATAGCGCAACTTGGATGGTGGCGCGCCATAACGCAGCATGTGAAACAGGAAGAAATCGTGCAACTCGTAGGGGCCGATCACGGATTCGGTGGCTTGCCCGGCTCCGCTTGCGTCAGTGGGCAGCAACTCCGGCGAAATCACGGTGGCAACCACGTCGTTCAAGGTCTGTCGGGCCGGCCCGGCAAACTCGCGCTCGGCGGCCCAGCGCACCAGGAATTTGACCAGCGTCTTAGGCACGCCGATGTTCACGCCGTACATGCTCATGTGGTCGGCGTTGTACGTACACCACCCGAGCGCTAATTCGGAAAGGTCGCCTGTGCCGATCACGAAGCCGGCGTTCATCAACAAGCTGGTGCGCACGCGGGCTTGCACATTCTCGAACACCAGATCATGGCGTTTGTCGGCCGGGATGTCGCGAAGCTTCGCGGTCAATGCATCAACGTTTATGCCCTGAAGGTTGATGCCGAACGGCGCGTGGCCCAGCGCCTGCCACTCGGCCAGGCACAATGGGCGAATGTCGATTTCTTTTGCGGTGACGCCGAGTTGCTTCATCAATGCGTTGGCGTTGGCATGGGTTCGACTCGTGGTGCCGAAGCCGGGCAGCGAAAAGCCCAGAATTTTCTGCCGCGACATGCCGATGAGATCGCAGGTCTTGCAAGCAACCATCAAAGCCAGCGTCGAATCCAACCCGCCGGAGATGCCGATGGTGACATTGGGTTTGCCGATGTGCTCCAGCCGTCGCGCCAACCCGGTTGTCTGAATGTTGAAGATTTCAGCGCAGCGATCGTTGAGTTCGGCATCCGCGTTGGGCACGAAGGGATGTGCTTCAACGGAACGCAATAACTTCGTTGGCGCTTCAACGTCCGCGGCGAAAGTGATTCGTCGAAACGACTCATCGGTCTTATTGTCTTGTACGGATTGCGCGAATGACATGGCATCGCGCCGGTCGGCACGCACCCGTTCAATATCGACATCCGCGGCGATCATGAAGGCGTCGCGGCGGAACCGCTCCGACTCGGTAAGCAGCGTGCCGTTCTCAGCGATCAGGCAATGTCCGCCAAACACGATGTCTTGCGTCGACTCGTGAACGCCGGACGAACAATAGACATATGCTGCCATGCAGCGGCCCGTTTGGCCGACGACCAATTGTCGCCGATACGCCGCCTTGCCGACGAGTTCATTGGATGCCGACAAGTTGAGCAGCACGGTTGCGCCTGCCAATGCTTGCCGGCATGATGGGGGCACGGGCACCCACAAGTCTTCGCAAACTTCGACGCCCACGATGAAGCCGGGCACACCGCGCGCCTCAAATAAGAGATTGGTGCCGAACGGCACGCTTGTGCCTGATGGTAGGTTCACAGTGTCCGAATTCGCTACCGCCGCCGGGGCGAAGTACCGCGCCTCGTAATACTCTTTCTGATTTGCCAGGAACGACTTGGGGATAACTCCAACAACTTGCCCGCCTTGAAACACAGCAGCGCAATTGAATACGGAGTCGCCGACGACCAACGGTAAGCCGATGACGGCTAGACCTGAAAACACTGTTGCCGCGCGCCGGGCCAACTCTTCCAGCGATTCAGATGCGGCTGTCAGTAAGGCTGATTGGTGAAACAAATCGTGGCAGGTGTAGCCGGTGAGGCAAAGCTCGGGGAAAAGCGCGATGGCCGCCCTCAAGCCCTCGGCCGCTTGAAGCGACGACAGAATATGTTCAACATTCGCGGCCGGGTTCGCCAATGCCAGGGGCGGCACGGCGGCGACAATGCGGACGAATCCGTGATTGCGGGACATAACGATAGATTAGCAGACATATGCAGCCACGTCGCCTTACAATTGGCGGGTCCGTTTCGTAACAATTATTGCACCAATGCGCAAGACTCCAATCCCCGACATTCCGACCTTCGGCGATGCGTCGCCGCGGCAAAATCCGCTCGCGCAGCAGGCATATCGACTCGCATGGCGCGGGATCATCCCGCCGCTGGGTGTCGCATTAGGTGCCGTCGCATTATTGATGGGAATCGTCGCCCTTCGGCGTTACAGAGCCAATCCGCGCGTGCAAGGCTATGCCCAGGCGCGCACGGCGATTCTGCTCGGCGTGCTCGAGTTTCTTTCGCATGTCGGCGGGCTTTATTGTTTGGCACGCGGGTTTGGTTGGTGGAGCGGCTAAGAATTGTTTCGACCCGCTCCCGGTGTCCATAGCACATCATCGGCACCATCATTGTTGGCGGCGCGGGCCAGGACGAACAATAGGTCCGATAGTCGATTCAAATACTTGGTCACGTCCGGGTTAATGGTGGCTTTGCGCGCTAATGTCACCACGCTGCGTTCCGCTCGACGGCACACCGTGCGCGCGAGATGGCACCAGGCGGCAGCCACACTACCACCGGGCAGCACGAAGCTGTTCAGCGGCGATAACCGATCGTTGATACGATCGATAGCACGTTCCAACTGATCCACCTGCCCCGGCGTCATCCGCAGAGATTTGCCAGTCTCTTCATTCTTCGCAGGCGGCACACACAGATCGGCACCGAGATCGAACAAGTCGTTTTGAATGTGGAGGATCAACGTCGCCTCGGGGTAGTCGCGGGCATTCGCCAGCAACAAGCCCAGCGTCGCGTTCAACTCGTCCACGTCTCCGATGGCAGCGATCCGTGCGTCATCTTTAGGTACGCGCGAGCCGTCGCCGAGGCCGGTTTCGCCGGCGTCGCCAGACTTCGTGTAAATGCGATTGAGGTAGACCATGAAGGCAAGGTTACGCTGTTGACGAGGTAAATTCTGTCTCAGATGTCAATCATATCTAGTATCACGTCGGCGGCGTGTTAGAATGACTCACCGTCCATTCATCGTTGCTTCGATCCTTCTCGCCATCGAGGTTCCTCCGCGTCATGGTTCAACGTCATCCGCTTCTCAGCCGCCGGGCATCAAATAAAGCCAAATTATCGTTTCTGAAACTGGAAAGCCGCTGCGTGCCGCACTACAGCGCCGCATTGAATCCTGACCACGTACACACCGACGCGGATGACCATGCGTCGATTTCTGCCACTGACACACTCGTCGGCAATCCATCGATGATTGCCACTGGCCCGTTTGCAATTCCGCCGGCCGGACCGGCCAATAGCGCGCCAGGCGGTGGCCCGGATGGTCCGTTGAGCCCGCTGCCATTCACGTATACCGTCGATGCCAACGGCATGCCCCAGCTCAATAGTTCGAAGGGCTCACCGACCGCGATTTATCTGGATTTCGATGGCGAAGTCGTCGGCTCGACGACTTACCTTCCATACGACACCAACGGCGTCGGCGCGACTTTCGATTTGACGGAGCAACAGGTCATCGTCGAAGCGTGGCGGCAAATCAGCG
>JANLTA010000728.1:0-2245 GCA_031362705.1 Gemmataceae bacterium
ACGGCGTCGGCGGTGCCTTGATACCAGTTTTGTGCCTCGTTGGTCTGCTGGGCCGCGAGAATCTCGACAAACCCGCGGCTGAACATGTCGAACTTGTATGTGTTGGCAATATGGTTGTGCAGGCTGACGCTGAGAAACTGGGTGAGCACGTAAATGCGATGCACGTTGCTATTGATGCAATTGGAGATGGGAATATCGATGAGGCGGTACTTTCCGCCGACCGGCACGGCGGGCTTGGAGCGATGCTTGGTGAGCGGGTGCAATCGGGTGCCGCGACCGCCGCCGAGTATGAGGCCGACGACTTCTTGCATGGCTGTCGCCCTATTTGAGATTGAAAACCGCGTATTGGCATCCTAATAACTGACTCTGCAATGTCGAATGCCCGGCAGTTTTATCCGGAGTGCTGCGATGACGGCCGATGAGTTTCGATTGCTGGCTCTTGAACTACCGGAAGCAGTCGAGAGTGCTCACATGTGCCATCCCGATTTCCGGGTTCGCGGCAAGATCTTCGCGACGCTGTGGTCGAACGAAGAGTTCGGCATGGTCAAGCTCACGCCGGCGGAGCAGAAGTCATACGTCCGTCTGGAGCCGAAAGTGTTTCAGGCGATTAAGGGCGCGTGGGGCCTGCGTGGTTGCACGCAGGTGAATCTCGGCCCGGCCGAGGAGTTGACGGTCCGGCAAGCGTTGATCGCCGCGTGGCGAAATACGGCACCAAAGAAACTCGCAAGGACTTTCGACGATGATTAGAATCAAAGATAGGTCGGATACATGATTGCCTAGCTGTTTAGCCCGTTCTACTTGTACGACGTGTATCGATTGTCCGTGTCGTGACATATTGACGGCGCGACTCCACTCAACGTTGGGAAGTGTCTCAGTTTCCGACGGCACGAGAAACGACGGATATGAAATAAATTTGTCTTCTTTGTGCTTTCCTTTGTGCCCTCTGTGCCTTTGTGGTGAGTTTTTAAGACCAACCACAAAGACACAGAGGGCACGAAGGAAGCACGAAGAAAACCAAACTGCAACCCTACCCGTCATTGCCCTAATTCACCGCAAATCTTGCCTAGTTATGAGCTAGGGTTCAGATAGTCGGTCACGGAACCGGTCTGTCTGGAGATGTCGTACCCAGCCCCTCACGGGACGCACCATGAACATGTTTCGCAATGCTTCGATCACGAAGAAGCTGATTGCCATCACGGTCTTCACATCGGCAGCCGTCGTCGTGTCGGCCAGCGCCGCGCACATGTGGAGCGATGCCACGCACATGCGACGCTCGATGGAGCAGCGGGTGCGCTCGCAGGCGACGATTCTCTCGGCGCAAAGCTCGGCGTCATTGGACTTCGACAACGCCGACGCCGGGCGGGAAATCCTGAACAGCCTTCAGGAAGAACCCGTGGTGGAGTCAGCGGTTATCTTCACTCCCAAAGGCAAGTCGTTTGTCCAATACACGCGATCGCCCGGCGTGTCGGTGCCGGAAGCGCGGTTCGGCGAGTCGCTGTCGTACACGCCCGAGGGAATGTTGGACGTGGCCGTGCCGATCATGCGGCATGGCGAAAGACTTGGCGTGCTATGCGTGCGCGCCAGCATGGATCAACTCAATCAACAGGTCCGCCATTCCATGCTGATGACCGCGGAGATTCTCGTCGGCTCACTGCTACTTTGTGTCCTGATATCATCTTTGGCCCAACGGTTTATTTCCAAGCCCATTCTCGAACTGGCGGCGGCGACCAAGTCGGTGTCGATGAAGGGCGATTATTCAGTTCGTGTCCGCAAGAACTCCACCGATGAAATCGGCACGCTTTACGACGGCTTTAACGAGATGCTTGAGCAATTGCAGACGCGGGAAACGGAGTTGCGCCGGCACCGACTGCATCTGGAAGACCTCGTGGTGGCACGGACCAAGAACCTCGAGGTCAAGACAAAAGAAGCTCTCGCGGCTTCGGTAGCGAAGAGCGAATTCCTGGCCAACATGAGCCACGAAATCCGCACGCCAATGAACGGCATCATCGGATTGACCCAGGTTCTCATGCGCACGCCACTGCGGCAGGATCAGCGCGAACATTTGGGTCTCGTCGCGGAGTCAGCCGACTCGCTGATGCGAATCATCAACGACATTCTCGACTTCTCGAAGATCGAGGCGGGCCGCATGTCGCTGGACGCCGTCGAGTTTGAGTTGCGTGATTTCATCGCCGATTCCCTGCGGCCGCTTGCCGTGCGGGCACACGCCAAGCAACTGGAATTGGCG
>JANLTA010000733.1:0-2355 GCA_031362705.1 Gemmataceae bacterium
TCGGCGTCGGCGGCACAACGCCGCCAAACGTGTCGATGCCCGTATAGATGATCGGTTGCTGGCTACTGAAAACAAATGAGCCATCGGTCGAATTGGCCGGAACCTGCACCGCGTCCGTGCCAATAACGCCGATCGAGTCTCCAGGATTCGCAGGCGGCGTCGGCGAACCGCCGTTGACCGCGATGATGTATGTACCGGCAGTGACATTGAAGCCGTCATTGCCCGCCAGTCCATTGACGGTCAGTCGGTCGACTCCGGCCAATGTAACCTTGGCACCAGCGTTCGTAATTACGGATTTCGTCGAGATGTCGAATGTATCGCTGTTGCTAGTGCCATTTATGGTCACGTTGTCCGCGATGCCGGAAACGTCGTTAATGGCAAATGTGAGGGCACCGCCACTCAGGTCTATCGTTACGTTGTCGTTACCGAGCGAGCCATTCAATTGCACGGCCTTGGTAAACACCGACGAAATCTGCACCGATTTGGCATTTAGCGTCAGCGTGACGCCACTGGGAGACTTGCCGGCGGTAATGGCATCATTGCTGCTAGTCCCTGTCACGGTCACGGTACGGGCAACAGAGTTGACCTCCAACCAGTCCGGAGTGATCTCAAGGTTGTATGCGCCAAGTCGTGGCGTGCCGGTTAAGCCCGATGGTGTGCGGTCATATCCGGTGCCAGCCATGATGAAGTAAGTGCCAGTTGTCGCTGGCGTGAAGATAAAGGAACTCACGCCGCCTGGAGCGCCGCCGGTTCCAGTCCCTACATAGTCGCCTTCTGCATCCCAAATGGTAACAACAGGGTCAACTTGCGAGTTGGCGGCACGTTCGCGAATTGCATACGCGAAACCGCCAGTCAGCGTGACTTGGAATGCGTCGCGGTCGCCCGCATGATCAATTTGCAATGGTTGCGGTGCTCCTCGAAACGTGACGCTTCCGGAAATCAGCCCAATTTTCTGTCCGTCGACGCTGACGGTTGGAGTGTCTTGAAGCAGCGCCTGACTGGATAGGAGTTCATTGAGGGTCAGGCTCTTACCCGACCCAGCCTTGCCGGTGTTTTGAAACAAGCGATCACGTTCAGAATAAACTGCACCAGATTCTGGCGAGGAATGAACAAGTTGAGCCACGGAAAACCAACTGTCAATCTCCGTGCTGTACGGCGTGAATGAATCTCCCATAAGCTGACGCTGTTCAGCATCTGGTTCGGCCGTGTGCGATTGCCCCAATGTGTGACCTATTTCGTGGCTCGTGGTAGCGATCAACTCGCGCAACACGTGACTACCGTCAGTCGGGAATACGATAAATGGATCAAGGTGGGTCGGCTCGAAAATGAGACAAGTGTCGCGCTTTGATTGATTTAAGTCAACGCTGGCGGCGATGCCAAACAAGCCGCCGCCAAAGTAACCGGCATCGTCCGCTGTTGATCCCGTGATGATCGCAACCGTGTCTTTTGTGCCAAACAAAGGAGATGTTACGCCGCGATCATCCCAAATAACGTTGATGTCAAAGTCAGCGAAGTCTTGGCGCACCCCGGACACTATCTGGTAAATCTGTTCGAGTCGATTGGCCGAGCCAGTTGAGTTCGTTGTTGGAACGGCCGTAAACGCCGCCATCGTGGCGAAATTGAAACCTGGCGGGATTCCGTAGCCCGCTCCGTTCTGCAACTGAGCGCCATCAAAATCGAGAATCAGATTGGTCGTCGGGGTAACACGGTATTCCAACTGCGTGCACCGGAGTTTGCAGACAAGGCTAAGACGGTTGATCCGATGGTACTTCTTCCACCTTGTGAACAAGCGAGCGGCCATGACTAAGCCCCTGGAGTGCGAGTGGCGCATTCGATAAAAGTTGATGCTTTGTATGCTAACCACTTTTTCACGTCAGGGAAAGGGTAGCGACAGGGTTCGCTCTGCCGCGCGGGCCAATATTGCGGGCCAGCGGGATCGCGCCGATTGCAGCGAAGTGATCGAGAATGCAAAAAAACCACCCCGCGGCGCGGAATCGGCGGGGGGGAGGCCGATCCGGCTACGGGGTGGTGCGGGCGGGGCGAAGGGGGCTTCGACGACCTCCCGGCTTAGGCTTAGTACCGGAAGCTCATACCAAACTGGAAGCCATGCAGAAAGAAGTCGCTCTTATCGAAGAGCAGAGCAGGCTGCGGTGGACCGAACGGGAACTGCGGGTTGAACACCTGGGCGATCGGCAACAACGTCGGGTTAATCACCGGGTTGATTTGATCACCGGGGCGAACGACCTTGCTGATGTACAGAATGTCGTAGCCAATGTAGGTGCTCAATCGCTGAGTCCATTGATAGCCGATCTTGAAGTGGCCTTCGGGCAAGTAGGCAAACTCCCGGCTCGAGAA
>JANLTA010000781.1:0-4993 GCA_031362705.1 Gemmataceae bacterium
GCTCAGCAAGAACTCGACTCGCTGCCGCAGCTCGGGCTCGCCCCGGCAGGCATCGCCAAGATATGCATCCCAATGCTCCGGCGCATGGTCTTCCACGGCCGCGAGGAAAATCGATCGGACTCTCTTCTGATCGGTATCCACCATTATGATCCCCAACATTGCGTAATAAAATAACTAAGCGCAAACGATGGCCGCCCAGTCTCAATTCCGCGCGTACATTTTCAAGGATGTTCTTTGCCTCGTAGGTGGGCGTTCAGCCAGGCCCGGGCATACGTCCAACTTCGGAACGCTGTGGCGCGGGAGACGCGAAGGACTTTGCCGGCATCGTCAATCGACATGCCGCCGAAGAGGCGGAGCTTCGCAATCTCAGCCGCGTCGGGGTCGTCCAGCGCCAGTTGCGATAAGGCCGCATCCAGCAGGATCAACTCGTCCGCGCTTTCCCCGCCCGGCACGTTGGCCTCAACCAAGCTCACTCTTTGACGATCGCCGCCGCGCTTCTCAGCGTTCTTGCGCCGAGCGTTTTCCACCAGTATGCGTCGCATTGCCTCGGCGGCAACCGCGAAAAAGTGGCGACTACCGTTAAACTCCAGTGGGATCGCTTGTAGCCGTTCGCTGCCCGTCAGCCGAATGAACGCTTCGTGAACCAGTGCCGTGGCATCCAGTGTGTGCCCTGGATTCTCAAAGGCCATCTTCTCGGCCGCCAGCCGCCGCAGCTCATCGTAAACCAACGGCAACAACTTCGCTGCCGATTCCGAATCGCCTTTTTCAATAGCCGATAGTATGACGGTGACTTCACCCATTAGGCCAAGATACCGTGTTGATACCTGAGCCACAAGAACCACGCCGATTCGGTACCGTCTCACACCGCCACGCCAAGGCCTTCCGCATTCAGTTGTCAAAGAACACTCTCACTGGCGATAAACCACCAGCCCCGGATCCCGGCGCACGATCCTCGATCCTCGATCCTGACACTTAACTCCCTCGCCCCCGGTAGCCGCCCGCGCGCACTCCCACGCGCTGGAAAGGGGATGCCGCAGGCACTTGGGGTAATGGTCACGCTCGCTACGACCGCAGCGGCCAACCTTGTTGCCACACTCGAGGTGGGCGCGTGTGGCGCTTTGTTAGTGAGCCGAACAGGTCGGCTCATTTGTCGCTGATGGCGAGGGGGTGGGTGGTGAGGTTGTTTACGCGACAGTAACGCCGGATCGTTTTGTCCCGCGGCATCGCCTTTCAACAGACACCAACTCATCCGTGGATTCCGTTGACTTTGCAGATGGATAACCGATTCCGGCGCAAGGTCATCCAACTGCTGAATCAACTCGATCCGCGGACCTACTCTGCGTTTTGACGCTGATGAACGGACTGGATCCAAGCCCGCCACTTGCGTCAAATCATCGGCACCGGAGGCCGACATACACAATAGTACACTACTGCTTCGGAATGTCAAGCGTAGTGGCAAAAAAATCCCATAAGCTGCATCGATCGAGCGATTGACCGTCGTGGTATCCGTCGTGACGCTGCTGCGGCTTTAGTGGTAAGCGCTAAATGTTGAATGACCCCTTTGTTCTCCCCCCTTTGTTCTCCCCTTTGTTCTCCGGACCCCTTTATCGATCCCTTTATATCCTCTTTATATCCGACCCTTTATCGCACGCCGCAGCTTGATTCGCTGCACGGGCCTGTACCGGGTCGCAATGGCTTATTCGATTTCTCGAACGATCCGAAAACCGACGTGGGCAGCACAGGCGTTGGAGCGCCAGCGATCGATTCTGTTTGGGCGGACATCTACGTAGTTGGTTCCTTGAAGCACTCGCCAGCCGCGCGGATGGGAATCCGGTCCTTGATAGTCGGTGGATCTTCCTTTAGGGTACTCGCCGAAGTAGTCGTGACACATTTCAGATACGTTGCCAAACATGTCGTGCAGCCCGAAGGCATTCGGCCTCAGTTTGCCAACCGGCTGAGGTTGCGCCGGTGCCTTCGTGTTGGCCCGGTACCAGCCATACGCAGCGGCCGAATCGTCGCCGGATTCCGGATATTTCATTTCGTTGACGCCGGCCATGGCCGCCCACACCCATTCCGCCTCCGTGGGCAGTCGATGACGGAAGACGCTGCCTTCGCTCCGCCACTTGCAATAGGCCACGGCGTCGTTCCAAGTTATTTGCGTGACGGGATGGGCATCGGTCACGATGGCGTAACCTGGACTGTCCCATAACAACATCGCGTTGGATTTCGAGGCTGGGCCGTGTTGCGCGGCATCAATGATCTGCCCGCCAAAGCCGTTTTGCTTCGCTTCGGTCACGTATCCAGTGGCATCGACAAATGCACAAAAGTCGCGCATCGTCACTTCGCATTTCGACATGTACACGGGTTTGCTGATGATCATCGTTGATAGAGGGGAGTGTTCGAATTCCCCGGGAGGAATCAGAACAAGCGCTTTCTCATGCGTGGTGCCCCACGCGACCGAAACGCCGCGATAGTCGGCCCACTCCTTTTGCAGGGCTTGCGTCTCCGCGGGCGACATGGGGAGTTTTCCACGTCGCGGCTCCGGCCGCAGCTGCGGTTTGACTTGAGAATGTTCGTTCCCTTCGATCGATGGCGGTGCGGATTTCGAGGCGGACCATGCGACGACGCCGAACATCGCCACGAACAAGGCCAGGCCCGCAAGCTGCAAACGGCGATTGCGCGTCGGTGGATTCGTGAACCGCCGCAACTCCTGCGCGACGAGCTGTACGTTGTCGAAGCGGTCCCGCGGATTCTCCGCCAAAAGTTTTTGCCAGATGCGTTCGGGCACGCCGCCGGGAAGGCGCTGATTGTTGTCGAGTCGCTGTGAGACGTAGTTCGTTCCGGTCAGCAGGTGCCACAGCGTGGCGCCCAGCGAGTAGACATCGGCTCGCACATCAGCCAGGTGAGGATTGCTCGCCTGTTCCGGGGCCATGTAGTCGCGTGTGCCCATGACGACGCCGGTTTCAGTTTGGCAAGTTTCGCCCCAGTCCGTCGAACCAATCGTTGCATCATTCTCCGGCAGTGCGTCGGGCAGCGGCCCCGGCAAGAGTGCGAGGCCGAGGTCGAGAATCTTGACCGTTCCGTCGGGAGTCAGAATCAGATTGGAGGGTTTCACGTCGCGATGGATCACGCCGTTGCGATGAGCGAGCGCCAAGCCCGCCGCAGCCTGAATGACGTATTCGCAGGCCTGTTTCTTCGGCAATGGCCCATGTTCGCGCACGAGTTGGGCCAGGGTGACGCCATCGACGAATTCCATCACCAGAAAGTGAATGCCGTCCACTTCGCCGGCGTCGGTGGCGCGGACGATGTTGGGATGCTCGACGCGGCCAACCGCCTGCATCTCCCGTTCAAACCGGGCCACGGCCATGGCATCGGCTTGCCGGGCGGCTCGGATGACCTTGACCGCGACGACCTTGTCCAATCGGGTATGCAAGGCGCGGAAGACGGTTCCCATGCCGCCTTGGCCGATCTGTTCGAGCAACCGGTATTCGCGCAATTCGCTGCCGGCGACCAGAAAGCGCGGCGTCGGCGAACTCTCGCCCAGGACGTTGGCGACGGCGCGGGCCAGGGCCGGTGATGACGCCGCGACCGGTGCAATGCGACGGATGTCGCCGAGCAGGGATTGACCGGATGACCATGTTTCCAATTGGTCGAGGCATCGCGAACAGCCGCTCAAATGTTCTTCGATGGTCGACGACGCATCCACGGCGACTCGACCACTCAAGTAACCGCGCAGCAACTCTTCATGCGGGCAATCGGTCGCAATGGTCATGGCGAGCCTCCGCCATACTAGAACGAATTGGCGTTAGGCGAGGAGACCGATGCCGGCGAACGACTCATCGAGTTCCGAGAATTCCCGGCGCAATCGATTCAGCACGCGAAACTTGGCTTGACGAACAGCGTTGGCGTCCATCCCCAGTTGTTCACCGACGTCGGTCGCGGATCGGCCATTCACAGCAACTTCCCAAAACGCCTGCCACACATGCTTCTCAAACTGCGAGTGGAGGAGTTCCAACACTCGTTGCAATAGCGCGTTTGACTCGTGTCCCGATTCGTCCGGCGGCTCGGCCTCGGGGACATTCTGGATCGCACATTGGGCATCGGTGCCGCCGACCGCGCTGGCGATCGATGGTTTGCGGGCCAGGTCGAGCAGTTTGTTGCGGGTGATGGTCCAAAGCCAGCCGCGAAAGGTGCCGGATGTCGCGTCGCGGTGGAACCGTTCGAGGGCCGAACTGACCGAGGTCCAAACGTCCTGGACCACGTCCGCGGCATCGTGTTCACCGCACCCCGATTGCCGTGCCCAGAAGAAAATCAGCGGGCTGTATAGCTGAACAAGCCGCCGCCATGCTTGCGGATCCTGGGATTTCGCCCGACCCAACAGACTCAGCGACGTTACGTCAGCGCCGCTGGCGAGTTGCTCCATCCCGAAAGTCTAACAACCGATGCCGTTTCATGCAACGAACGGGCAATTTCGCCATTCCGACTCCAGGTCGTAACGGCGTGCCGTTCTGGTTTGGAGAGGGATTGAGCCTCGCTGTCACACCGACTGTTTTTCCGGGGGGGGGTACCATGTTCCGACTGAATCGCTGGTGGCCGAAATCGTGGAATTGCACTCCGTTGCGCCGACCGATCTCCGTAACAAACCGGTGGCAATTGCGGCAACTGGAAGATCGTTGCGTGCCGGCGACGTTCTTCGTGGACAATATCAACAACGCCGGGGCCGGCAGCTTGCGCGAGGCGATCCTCGACGCCAATGCCGCCGCGGGTTCGGACTTGATTCGTTTCGATATCGCCACATTCTCGACGGCCAAGACGATCACTTTGACCACCGGCGAATTGGGCATCACGGGGCCGGTGTCGATCATTGGGCCGACCAAGGCGGCGCTAACGATCAATGCTGCGGGAACCGGGCGCGTTTTTAACATCAATGGTGCCGGTCTGGCGGCCGTGTCGATCTCGAATGTGACGATCACGGGCGGCGTCGTCACCGGCG
>JANLTA010000796.1:0-2240 GCA_031362705.1 Gemmataceae bacterium
GCCAATTCAGCGGTCGAACGCAATCCCCGCCCGACCACAACGCGAGGCAGGGTTGCCAGTGCATTTAAGACTTCGTCTCGCGTAACCGCGCGTTGCAAATCTACTTGAAACCGTATGACATGGCTTAATGTCGTGGGACAATCGACCGATACGGAGACCAGGCGAACACCTAGGAAAACTGTATTCACGTCGCGCGCATGATGCGATTGCCCCATGCACGGAACGAGCGAATTAAACGGGATTTTACTCGGCTTGCCTGGATCCGCAGCCCGTCGAGCCAGCGTCACAAATGCATGTTTGACGCCGATCGCTCGGTGGAGCGCATACAGAAACCGCGTCGTGCCGGTAGAGCTACAACTAATTACACGGATTCGTGTCTTTCCGACCGCCTGACCGAAATTGGTCATCGAATTAAACGAGACTTCGCTTTCCTCATGCCTCTCACCGCCTTGAACAATGGTCACCAGCCGCTCGTAAGAATTGAGTACCTCGCTGTGTTGGCGCGGCACCCCGCTTGGCGTGCAATCCAACAACACATCGATTTGTGACAGCAGGTTTGTGAGGTCTCCGCGAATCGCGCCAACTCGCGACGCTACATCCCCCTTCTGCCTTGGCTCCGTCAGATAGACTTCGTAACCTTGCAATTGTGCATCGCGAAGACTGAAGCTGGTGGGTTTTCCAGCAACGCCAACCAATCGCATGTCAGGCTGCAAAGCGACCGCATCGGCCAATCGGCGGCCGATAACGCCATAACCCAAAATTCCTACGCGCACTGTAGCCATGAGTAATTAGCTTTCGATTAGCAAGGCGGCGCTTGGCAATATTCCGAGCGATTGATCCGTAAGCCTCCGAATTAAGTCCATCTCAAGATTTGGCTGGGCCATCATGCGCACCGCATCCAGTGCCTCCGGAATCGGCGCTGCTTCGAGCGAAACGTCCATCATCATGTACACGCCTTGGTCCAAGACAAAGATCGATTCGTCCCAGATACATGCTTCCCAACGGTCGCCACGGCGGCGCCCGATATCCCGAAAGTGCTCGTTGAGATCTGCCGTACTGCGAAAACCATCTCGTGCAGCACATAGAAGAATTCTTAAACCGCTTTTTAACGAGGCGACAACTGCCTCCCGATCCACAGCGCCGGCGACATCGAATTTGAGCATCTGAAAGTTCGAGTGGGTGTACGATGCGATTACGCCCCGTGCCTGACAACGGGGAATCACGTTGGCGAAAACCATCTCCAATTGACCGTCCAAATCCGTGCGGCCGACGACAGGCTCCAATGCGTCCAGACTGGCGTTGGCCGCGTCTGACGCATGGGCTGCCCGGCGTACAATGGTTGTGTAGAGGCGTTCTATTTGGCATACCTCTCGCAAACTTTTCACGATGCGAGCAAGCGCCACTACGTCTGCTCCCGGAATGACCAGCCGCGCTGAATCGTTTGTCTGCGGTGTTGCGAGACAAGTAAACACGGTCGCCGCGGGTGACGAAGCGACGTCTGCGGTTTTTCCCGGATTAATAATGTGAATATCGGTCCCGCGCGCGTCGATCAGAACGTCGCAGACCGATGCCCATTGTTCCGTGGATTCAACCGCTTCGTGCCGTCGCAAGACTACTTGTTCTACAGGGTTGGACTTTCCGGAAACGCCCAATAGACACATGTCGCTTTGTGTGGCGATGGCGTCGGCCAAACGCTTCGCCAACCGCGTGTTACCAAGTAGTCCAACCTTAATCGCCATGGAATCTTTCCAATTTCGATGCTCGTACTTCACAGGTTCGGCATAGCATTCAAGGATCGCTCCTTTTGGCTGAACTTTTTTTGCATCTCCAGGACGTCCGCCACAGGTGCAACCCAGACTTCCACTCCATCCGCGTGTCCGTCCGCGATAATTTGCCTGAATGCTTTCTCCGTTGCCCACATCGCTGCACGAAGTCCTTGGTTGGCGTAAATGAGCATACGGACATTTCCAAGCTGTTGAATTCGCGAGATCGTGACCTGGGGATAGGTCGTGGGAATTAGCACCAATGGAACAGAACCAGTCCAAGCGCGCGCGGCGCGAACAACTTCTTCTTCGCTTTTTGATTTGGAGTGCAGTACGATGGCATCCGCTCCGGCTTGAGCATAAATGGCCGCACGTTTTAGCGTTTCATCGTGACCCAGACCGGCCACAAGCGACTCGATGCGGGCCACAATTAGAAACTCGTCATTTCGGCGTGCGGCGCAGGCCCTTGAAATTCGC
>JANLTA010000833.1:0-4764 GCA_031362705.1 Gemmataceae bacterium
GGCGCTTTTTTCACATCACTGCCGGCGCACGAGCCACACGCCTAGGCCCAGGCCCAGCACGCCGATGATTGATACGAGCAGTGGCAGGAACTTGAGTTGAGTTTCTTTCAATGTTGCGTCGGGAGTCAGCTCGAAGGTCTGCGCCATTCTTGGCTCGATGCCGATGTTCGTCGGCCGATCCCGAAGCCATTCCAGCGTGCTGAGGAATAGATCGAAGCTCACCGAATCCACGTCTTGCGTGGAAACATTCGATACGAAGTCGGCGTCGCCGAAAACGGCGAGCTTGGGCTTCTCCGGCGCAGGAGGTGCGCCGGGCATGCCGCGCGTGGTCTCTGCGACCACCGTCATCAATGGCAGCGGCTTCTTAGCCAGTCGCCGTTCTTCTTCCGCGGGATCCTTGGCCATTTGTTGATACGTCTGCACAGGGTTCGCAAACGGATCCGTCTCTGTCCAATACGGTAGGCGGCGATCCGTCGCGATCAGCGTCTGCGTCCGGTACGGGCCATCGGGCCGGGCTTCGGCTGGCGGCCGGATGAGACGATAGCCATAGAACTCGAAGCGGTCGCGGCGAAACGCGCTGGCAATCGGATGTTGTGCGGCCCCTTCGGCAACCGTTCCCAAAGCCACTTCACCGATGCGCAATTGACCTGCCGTGGGAAGTGCCGTCACCAGTCGCTCGTTCGTCACTTCCAAACCGTACTGTGCCAACAACTCTTCGAATCCCGTCGGTGGCATTGTCTTATCGTTGCGTGCCGCCTTCACAGTATCGAGCATGAAGATCGCTTTGCCACCACGGTCGAGGTATGCCTTGATCGCTTCAATGGCGGGCGGTGTGTAAGGCTGTTTGGGACCGGCGACGACGAGTAACTTGGCATCGTCCGGAATCTTGGGATTCACGCCTTCGAGGGTTACTGGCTTGACCTCGTAGTAACGGCGTTTGAGCCGGGTTTGCAGAAGGAACAAGCCGCCCTCTTCACCGCGGCCATTGAGGTCAAGCTCACCGAAACCCTGTGTGAAGTAGATCGTTGGCTTGTCTTTTCCGCCGGCCAGGTAGCTCAACTCGCTGACCAGCTTGACCTCACCCATGAACTTCCGCTTCGATTCACCCGTTCGCGGGTCCGAGTCGGACGAATTGAGATCGCGGTACTTCACGAACACGGAATTTTCCGGCTTCTCTTCGCCATACACGAGCAACAAGCCCACGAGTTCTTCGGTGAGTTGGGGAAACTTGCGGGCCAGTTCGCTGAGCCGGCTGGAAATGATACCCGACTGCGTTGGCTCCAAATGCTCGACACGAAGTTTCGGCGCGTAACGTTGACACACTGTGAGCAGCGCTTGCATGTCCTGATATGTCTGATCGGTGCCGGGGCTGATGAGATAAGCCGTGACAGGTTGGTCAAGTTCCGCGAGCAGCTTCTGCGACCGCTCGCTGATCGAGTACACGCCGCCCTTTGTGGTATCGATCACGGTGGGAAATTTCAGAGAGATAATCACATTGGCGACAATCAGGACCGCGAGCAACAGAAAGCCGGTGAGGAAGGCATTGAATCCGTACACGGCTCGGCGGATGCCTGCGGCTTTGCGTTCATCCGCGCGCACGGCCTGCAAGCCGAGAAACATCACAGCTAAGCCGCCAATGATGGCTAGCAGTGCGACGAATACCTTCCACGCATCGGTGCGGTCGCCTTCACGCAGAAGTTTGGTGACAATGTCGCCCCATTGGTACAGCAGCGTTAGGCCCAACAGGAACGTCGCGGCACCGACCACGCCAACGACACTGAGCAACGTGATGCGAGCCGCGGCATCGCGGAGTTCTTCCGGCGGGTCGGCGGAAAGTTGTCGCACACCGGCTATCACGAATGCTAATGCACTTGCCGCTAACCACAGTGCAACTGAGACGCCGACGATGTCGGTGCCAATGGTCTGCTGACCAAAAGGTGCGGCCTTATAGAAGTAGTACCCAGCCGCGGCCGCCAGAAGTGCGGCAATGAGCAGCAACACCCGGCCACTGCCGCCACGGCTTCGAGCCAGCCAGCCGACCACGCCGCCGGCATTTGATTCGGCGGTCATGTTCAACTCCACTTCCGCGCTTCAAGTACTTTGGTGGTCAGAAACAGCCAGAACACAGTGATCGACACATAAGTAAACAATTGCTGAATGCTCAAACTGCCGCTGATCGCGCTATTCCACACCTGCATGTACGAAAGCTGCATCACCGTGGTTCGCAGCGTCGCACCCACGCCGGCCCATTGCAGTGTAAACGGCAGCACGAAATACAACATCATCGCCGCGAACGCCAACACGGCCGCGACAATTTGATTCTTGGTAAGGCACGAGCAAAACAATCCCGTCGCAACGAAGGCCGCTCCGGTGCAACACAGTGCCAACAGGAAGCCCAGCACCGGCGCATAGTCGAACCCTTCGCGACCGACATAGTACACGGGGATCAGGAACAGGCCCCACGGCAGAAACAGAATCAGGAAGTAAATGAGTGCTGCGAAGAACTTGCTGAGGACGACTTGCCATTCGCCCACAGGTGCGGTGAGCAACACTTCGACGGTGCCGCTGCGCCGCTCTTCGCTGATGATGCGCATGGTGATAATCGGCACGGCAATCATCGGTACGATCACCGGGAAGAAACCCACGATATAGTTCTGCACGATCGGCTCAAATAGCGGCTGTGGGCGACCACCCCCACCCTGCATGAGAAAATCGCTCACGAACATCAGATAATTGATCCAGCCGATGATGGTAGTGCCAAACAACACGAGATAGGCAATCGGCGTGCAGAAGTAAGCACCGAGTTCACGGCGAGTCATCGCAACGACGGCCCGTTCAGAAAACAAACCGACGGCCAGCAATACTCCAACTGTTCCCAGAAGACTGAGCACGAGCCCCTTCGGCACCAGGAACCTTTCCGTGCCAAACGACGCGGCGAGGGATCGCCCCAGGCCGTAGGCCAATGCCAGCCCGGCGATGATGCCAAGCAGTTGCGCGAATCGATAGCCGCGGTCGCTGGCGGAACCCAGGCAACTCACGGCCGCCCACCAAAAGATCATGCCGACGATGGCCACGCCGGCAAAGCGCGGCAAAAACTCCTGCGAGATGCTCACGCCGAGTAAACCCGTCACAGTGCCGGCTACGCCGAGCAACGCCAACAAGCCCGCGATCACATTTGGCCACGGCGCTTCATTTTCATGGCGACCTGCGGCCAACAGAAAGAACAAACCGCTGAACAAACCAATAATGCCCCACGGCAGGAACCACTCGCCGACAGTGGGTTGTTTCAACAGAGAGAGCGCCGCTCCTACACCCAAAGCAATGATGCCGAGGCCGATGTACGAACGCCGCACCAGACGATCCGAATCCCGCGCCGCGTGATAGAGCATGGCCGCGGCGCCAAGCAGCGTCAGGAACACGCCGGTCGTCGGACCAATTAATCTGTCTCTGCTAACGTTCATCCAAACCGCGAGCGTGCCGACCACCGCGAGACCAAGTCCCAATGAACCGGCCAATCGCGCGAATGACGGCTCCTCGGCGGCCACTTCCGATGGCGCCGTTTCCGGCAACAGCACTCGCTTTCCGACGATCTCATCGGCCATGCTCAAATACCTCGGCATTCACGGGAACAGTTATGCCAAGAGTTTCTTTCCCATTAACTTCTTGACCAGATCGAGTATCTTGTTAGTCATTTTTATCCCTTTGGTTCGAAGTCTGGGAGTTCCGCAAGAAAGAGGTCGGTCACGCCTGTCAAATAAACCAAACCGTTCTCAAACCGTTTGACCCGTATTAGTTTTCTTGGGTGCTCTCGATGCGCGGGGCAAAACGAGCAAGTTATCGAGTATCTTGGAATGAACAATGAAACGCCACATACGAGGGCGGTGAAAACGAGGACACCAGGGAGGCTCACAGGAGAAACTCCCGCTGCAAAATACAAAATCGACATGAAGACCAATAAGACGAGAAGGGCAACAAGCCTCTGTCTAAGGGGCCACCACCGCCCCTTGAATTGCACATCGGCACAATTGGTTGAACTATTGCATACGAGGCATCGTTGCGGCAGGACCGTGCCGGGCCTTGTGACGAGCATCTTGTCTTGTTTAAAACAAGGCGCGACTGTAGTTTTCTTGATTCCATCGTACCTTGGCTCGATGAATTCTCCGCGTATCACGACATCGACGAAATGGTCTTCCAAGCGTCGTTTACGTTGATCCAGCTTTCGCAGCGACCAACCTGGTTGACTTGCCACGGCGTGATACACCGCTTCGCGCAAATCGCGCCCGGCCTTCACGCGGACCTCGAAACCGGCGACGCCGTCGGACACGTTGGCCGGGCCGACCGTTTCGACACCTTCGAGTTTCTGAAGCGCCGCAGCCACCGCATCAGTCGGCCCGCGCACTTCCACGTGCAGCACCGATGCATCCTGACCCAACTCGCTGAGTTGCGCGTCCATACCAATGCGACCGCGATTAATAATGATCACGCGGCCACACACTGATTCCACTTCCGAGAGAATGTGCGTGGACAACATGACCGTGTGCTGTCCGCCCAAATCGCGAATGGTGGCCAGCGTCTCGCGAATTTGCAGCGGATCAAGGCCGGCCGTCGGCTCATCAAGAATCAAAATCTTCGGATCGTGAACTAGCGCATCGGCAAGGCCTACGCGCTGGCGATAACCATTGGACAGCGTGCCGACTAGCCGACGCCGCACTTCTTTGCACCGGCAACGTTCCAGGCAATAGTCGATGCGGCTGCCGCGCCTGG
>JANLTA010000873.1:0-1836 GCA_031362705.1 Gemmataceae bacterium
GGTGCGTGAAGGCTTTGCGTAACGCACCCAGAGGCTCCGCGCCTGACCATCGGCTTGGACCTCGCGTCGGGGCCAGAAGGGTGTGTTCCGCAAAGCCTCCACACACCCTACCAAAGCCCTACGTACACGCAAAAAAACGCCAACCTGGGACGACGAGCTATGAACACGCGCAATATCATCGGTGCCTTTGGGATCGGCCTATTGGCCCTGAGTACCGCGGCCTGCGAAGGCAAGCTGCCGGGCAAGACTACCGAGGTGCCGGCCGTCAAAGACAAGTCCGCTAAGAACATCGACATCGGCCAGCCGCTGTTTTCGCCGGAAGAAATGAAGGCGGCAGTTCGGCCGACCACGCCGATTGCAATGCAGTCCGATCCGATTATCATCACCGGCGCGCAATTGACGATCCCATCGTCGGAAAATGTGCCGACGAAGAACAGCGGTGCCCTGTGGCAGATCTGCACAGAAATGAAGCCCGGACAAAGTGTCGACCCGAAAGATGTGTTTGTTCATCCGACGACGAAGAAGCAGTATCGCCGATTGCGTGAAGGCGATCGGGTGAATGCCGGTGATCTGGTAGGCATGCTTGATGATCAAGTCGCGCGGGCCAAGTATAACGCGGCGTTGACGGACAAATCAGCATCAGAAGAGATGTTGGCCGCCTCGCAGACGGTCGTCGAGAAAGCCAAGGCGACGAGCGATATCTATCAGACCAAAGATATTGCGTCCAAAGTCGACCGGTACAAGGCTGAGCAGGAATGGGCGTCGGCCGTGAAGCAATCAGCGGATGCCAAAGGCTCCCGCGACAAGGCCAACGAGTCACTCAACATCGCCAAAGTGTCGCTGGATGACCATGAACTGCGAACGTCCATCAGCGGCGTGATCAAGTCGATTTATGCCAAACCAGGCGAAGCGGTGAAGGAATTGTCGCCTGTCATGTTGATTCAAAGCATGGACATTCTTCGTGCCGAGGGCATGATGCCGATCCAGTACTTGCCACGCCTACCCAATGCTCGCGGTAAGACTGCATACCTCGAGCCATCTGCTCAGCTCAGCCCGGATCAGGAGTTGATTGGCCATTGGAATGCTGTCACCGGCGTGGCGTTCAGCAAAGATGTCAAAAAGCCGCTCATCGTGTCCGCTGGCGAAGACAAGTTCGTCCGCATATGGGAGCGAGCGACCCGCTTCGAGCGCGGCCACGTTCTTGCAGACGCACCGGTACGAGCGGTCGCTTGCACCGGTGTCAAGAGTCAGGTCAATTTGGCCCTCTTCGGCGGTGACGACGGCATCGGCCAAATCATCGATCTGGACAAGGTTGGTGACAACACCGAAATGGGCCGCAAGCTGAAGACCCGTCATAAGGGCCGCATCAACGCGGTTGCCTTCACCCCGGACGGCGTGCATTGCCTCACCGCGGACAACAAAGAAATCCTCGTGCATGGTTCAATGGATGGTGAGTTGAAGTACCGCTTCAATACGGATCACCGTGGGCCGATCACCGCCATCCAGGTCACCCCGCAGGCCAAGCTCATTTCCGTCGCGCAAGACAAGACAATGCGCGTGTGGGATTTGGGTGACAAAGGCGCGAAACTCAATGGTGTGATTGACAATCGCTCGGGCAACGTGGACGTGCTCGGCGTCAGCCCGGACGGCCAGCGCGTGTTGTTCGATCAGGAACGTGCCCTGCATGTTCGCGGCATCTACGATGCCCGCACCGAAGCGGTCATGAGCGCTCCGACCGACTCATCGCAATTCAGCTCGTTTGCGATTTTCTCGCCGGACGGCACGCTGGTAATCGCCGCTGGCACGTCCGACAATCCGCTGGGCATCTGGAAGTTG
>JANLTA010000916.1:0-7891 GCA_031362705.1 Gemmataceae bacterium
CCTTCGGCGTCCACGTGCAGAACGGCCGCTTCCTATTGAAGAGCGACGGCAACCGCCGCATCGACCCCAGCCAGATCGAACTCTACGACGAACTGACGATTTTTCCGCATGGCCAACACGACGACTTGGCCGATGCCGCCGCATTCGGAGCATCGTGGCTGCTGGATCGGCCAAGTCAACGGGTGTGGTGTTTCGGTCTTATTCCCCTCCCTTCTAGGGAGGGGCTAGGGGAGGGTCGAGTGTCATTCACCCTCCCCCAACCCCTCCCTAACAGGGAGGGGAGAAAGAACTAGGAGGCATTGACCATGACACCAATCACGATTCGCTATCCGGTGAAACCACGAACGCGATCATTGGCCGCTTGTACCGTCGCCGACCTATTCGGCTTCGACGTTGAGGCAGGACACATCGTCGTCGCCGAAGATGTCGATCTCGACTTGCAACGCAGCGATCTCACCCTCTTCGTCGGCCCATCCGGCAGCGGAAAATCATCGCTACTCCGGGCGGCAGCCGCACAACTCGGCGCGGTCGATGTCAACGCCCATGCGCTACCGGATGTTCCGTTGATTGATGCATTGACGGGGCCAGTAACGGAGCGGCTGGCGCATTTGGCCGCTTGCGGCTTAGCCGAGGCGCGGCTTGCATTGCGGACGCCACGCGAGTTGTCCGATGGCCAAAGAGCGCGGTTTCAATTCGCATTCGCGCTCAACACATGCAACTCATCACCATTGATGATCGACGAGTTCGCCGCGCTACTGGATCGACCACTGGCGCGAGTCCTGGCCTACAACCTGCGGCGCGTCGTGAGTCGCACCGGCATCGGAGCCTTGGTGGCTACCACGCATGAAGATGTGATCGGCGATCTCAATCCGGATGTGCTGGTGCGCTGCCGTGGCGAAGGCCTTGTTGAAGTGACGCGGAGGGCCCCCGAAAAAAAAGTCCCAGCGTCCTGCCGGACCTATGGCTGTCGGCAGGCACCCGCAACGATTGGCCGTACTTCGCTCGGTGGCATTACCGCGGCCACAAACTTGGCTTCGTAACGAAGATCGTGCTGCTGTGGCATCACTCGGAGCCAGTCGGCATCTGTGTATTTACGACGCCCATGCCAGGGTTACGCCAACGAGCAAACTACTTTGGCACTCACAGCAACCTGCGCGGCGAAGCGCTAGCCGGCCTGACCAAACAACTCTGGGTGCTGGCCCGCGTGGTCCTGCATCCCACATATCGCGGAGCCGGCATAGCTGCCGCATTCGTGCGACAAGCATGTGCGCAATGCCCCGTGCCCTGGATCGAAGCACTGGCCGTGATGGGCCGCGCGAACCCCTTCTTCGAGAAAGCAGGATTCAAGCGCGTCGGCGTAGCGAGAAAGAAAGGTCGTGGCTTGGAACCGGTGTACTACGTGCTGGATAATCGTGGGAACGGAGAGAAGAGATGAACCTCAACTCTACAAATCGAGACTGCGGAACGACTATGGATTCGTCTTTGGCCCCAACGGGGCAAACGTTAATAGCCAGGGGTGGAGGCTTTGCGGAACCCCTGGTAGCAACCGACGAAAACAATCCTTTAGCCCCACAGGGGCGAACGTCACGGCCGCCCTTTCAGGGCTTGATGAAACGGTGGGAATCACGTCCAGGGGTTCCGCGAAGCGCTCCACCCCTGGCTATTAACGTGCGGCCCCTCCGGGGCCTCGTTCAACTGACTTTTCTCAAGTCCAGCGCCTCACCCTTCCACGCCTTCAAACGGACCAACTTCTGCTCCGGCGTTGGCTCATCTTTCTTGGAGAATCCCCAAATGGCTTTCGCACCATCGGCACGAATCAACACCAGGCCGTCATCGGTCAACTCGACCGCTTGCCACTTCAACTCGGAGGCTTGTTGTTGCAAGAAACCTAGCGTCTTGGCCACGGCCACGAACTTGGCCTCACTATGTGGTTGGCCGGATGGTGTTGTTGTTTCCTTCACGTCGCCGCGAAAGGTCGGCAAGCCATCTTTCTTCGCCGGCAATGGCAGCAACATGCCGAGCCTGTCTAAAACGCGGTCGCCGACCACAAGCGTCGGCGTGCGGAAGACCAACGCAACCGGCCGTTCTGAAGTGACATCGCTGACGGTTGCTCGCTCCACCCACGGGTGCGCGGCAAACGCGGTTTGTAGCATCGCGGCCGTCAGCGGATCGGTGCGATCGAACTTGGCGGGCAGGCCACGGTTGTACAACACTTCGGCAATGAAGTCTTCACGGGCCATCCCCGGCGGAGCGGCCACGTTGAGGTCTGTCATCTTGATGACGTAGTGCTCACGTCGATCAAGATCATCACGAGTGAGTTTGTGGACAACCACGACACCGGCCAAGACGGCCAATCCACCAATGAGGCCCAACAATGCTGACCAACCACGCGACATCACCAGACCACAAGTTCGGGTTCAAGTTCGATCCCGGCCGCCTCGCGCACCTTGCTTCGCATCTGTTCCATGAGGCGAAGCACGTCGCTCGCGGTCGCACCGGGGTGCGTCACAATGTAATTGGCGTTGCGGTCGCTGACTTCCGCGTTGCCGACTTTGGTGCGAGCCAGGCCAGCCTTCTCCAACAGTTCCCGAGCCGTCGCCCCGCGCGGATTGAGAAACACACGGGCCGCCGCCTGAAACGGGAACGGCTGCACGGCACAACGCTGGATCCACGCCTTGCGCATGCGCTTGACGATAGCATCGGCCGAGTCGCGCTGCAATTCGAACTCCGCGGTCAGCAACACGGCATCGTCCAAGTTGCTGGAATGTTCGCTAAAGCTCAGTTCATCGCGCTCGCGCATGACAACCTGGCCGACCTCATCCAGAACCTCCACGCGATGTACGAACGAACCCATTTCGCCGGACCGGTCGCCGGCGTTGCAACGAAGCGCACCACCGACGGTGGCGGGAATGCCGATCAACGATTCGAAACCGGAGAGGGTATGTTTGGCAGCCGCGGCGATGAGCGACGCCAGCTTGGCACCGCATCCAGCCCGGACCCGCGTCCCATCGACAGTGATATCAGTGAATGCTGGGGCCACGAGCCGCACGACCACACCGGGCAGCGGCTCATCGCGCACAACAAGATTCACGCCGCTGCCAAGGACTCGCAAAGGAACTTTGGCCTTGTCGCACCACGTCAGCACGCCGGTCAACTCGCCGACATTGCGCGGCTGGACCAGAAACTGAGCCGGCCCACCGACGCGCAAATGCGTCAGCGGCGCGAGCGGCACGTTGGCCTGCGTGATCTCGGGAAATTGTTCGAGAACCGTCATGGGGCCATCATATTTACAACCCTTTCACATGACACTCCAAATCAAACTCGCGGACCAACTCATCGAGTTGCGGGGCCATCATTTCGTACTTTTCCCGTGGAACGCTCAATGCAATCTCCACGCAATCCGGCTCATCCATTGGCGGCAGCGCCTCATGCGGTTCCAATTTCAACGCCCGCAAATCAGCATGGTCGAAACCTGTCAAATCAAACTCCGCAAGCGCTTCAAGTTCCGACAGCAGATCGGCCAGCTTCGTCGAATCAAAGCTGGCCTGAGCTTCGCGGTTGTTCAGCACGACGTTTAGCGCCTTCTCACGCTCGGCGGACAGACGCACGACGGACACCGGCACTTCAGTCACGCCGAGCTGTTTCAGGATGGCCAGCCGAGCGTGCCCGCCGACGACGTGGCCGGTCGTCTCATTCCACACCAGCGGTTCGACCAGCCCGAACTCGCGCAACGATGTTTCGAGTTTTTTCCAGGCCGGGTCGCCGGGCCTCAGCAGCTTCCGCGGGTTGTAAGCGGCGGGGGTCAACGTATCGATTGCCATTACGCGGATTTCCATGCTATTTCCTCCAATGTGATTCACGGACTCCACATTACCGCGTACTCCGCCACCGAAACGATGTCAGTAGCGATGCCGCGCCGATATATTGGAATGGACCCGCCCATGGAATTAGCGATTGCGCGATGACGAACATCAAGATCGTAAAGTATCCGCACCCGGCCTTGCGTTTTCCCGCCAAGCCGGTCACGCACATCGATAAGGAGCTACGCCTGCTCGCCGGCCGGATGCTCGAACTCATGTACGAGCAAAAAGGCCTGGGACTGGCCGCTCCGCAGGTGGCCATCCCGGTGCATCTCATTGTGATGAACTTTGAAGGCGACCCTGCGCGTAAGGATCAGGAGTGCATTGCCGTCAACCCTGTGATCGTGGATCGCAAAGGATCGCAGGAAGGTTCCGAAGGTTGCTTGAGCTTTCCGGAGCTATTCCAAAACGTGCGCCGGGCGAAACAGGTCGTGGTGCGGGCCTACGATCTCGACGGCAACCAATACGAGATGCACTCATCCGAATTGGCGGCCCGCCTGTGGCAACACCAAACCGACCACCTGCGCGGCGAACTCTTCATCGACAAGATGACGCCTATCGGCCGGATGGGCAGCAAACAAATGCTGAAAGACCTGGAGCGCGAATACCGCACGGCCCAACGCCGCGGCGACATCACATCAGATGTGGAGATCCTCAAGCAACTCGCCGCGTTTCAAGGCCTGGTACCACCGGGGCCGGTGATGTGAATGGCCATTGCGCATCATTGTCAGGCGGTTCAGCTGTCTTTGACAGGATCTGTTCAATTTGATAATTTGGTTTGGAGAATGTGGAGATGGTTATGCAGATTACATTGTCACCGGAACTGGAGAATTTCGCTCGTGGCCAAGTCGCCCAGGGGCGGTTCAAGTCGCTGAGTGCTGTCGTGTCGGCCGCGCTGGAAAACGCGCGGCAACAAAACGGCAAGAAGCCACGAATCGATAAAAAGCTCAAAGCGCAGATTCAGGAGGGAATCGACGCTTTCGATCGCGGTGAGTATACGACGTATGATTCGGCCGGGTTGACGAAGCTCGCGGCGGAAATTGCCCGAGACGGACGAGCCGAGTTGTCGAAAAACAAGAAACGGTCGACCAAGTAATGAGGGTCGCATCGCTGTCAAAACCTGCCGAAATCGACTTGGCAGGCATTTGGCGCTACATCGCACGCGATGCACCAGGTCGCGCCGATCGGATGGTAACGCGCATTCTGTCCAAAGCTGACAAGCTCGCTGACAACCCCTTTCTTGGTGAGGATTGTTCGCAATACGCACCGGGACTGCGACGGGTTGGTGTCAAGTCGTACGTGATTTATTACTACCCATCAGCGACAGGTATCCATGTCATTCGCGTCTTGCACGGTGCCCGTGATGCCGACGCCGAACTCGTTTAGATCAGCTTCCGCCCGAACACCGCTGCCAGCTCCGTCAGCTTCAGCAGCAACAGATCGAATTGGCCGAAGTCGAGGGATTGTGCCCCATCGCTCAGCGCTCGCGGCGGATCGGGGTGGACTTCGATGAGTAGACCATCGGCACCGGCGGCCAATCCCGCCAGCGCCATCGGCATCACATGGTCACGATTGCCGGTGCCGTGGCTGGGATCCACAAGAATCGGGAGGTGACATGTTTTCTTCGCGGCCGGAATCACCGATAGATCGAGCGTGTTGCGACTATGATCGGCAAAAGTGCGAACACCGCGTTCGCAGAGGATCACACGAGCGTTGCCGCCGCTCATCACATACTCTGCGGCCATCAGCCACTCATCAAGTGTTGCCGACAGCCCGCGCTTCAGCAACACCGGCTTGGAAGATCGGCTCACGCGTTTCAGCAGGCTGAAGTTCTGCATATTGCGCGTGCCGATCTGAACGATGTCGGCCGCCGCTTCGACTGCGTCGACGTGATCAACGTCCATGACTTCAGTGACGATGCCGATACCGGTCTGCTTGCGAACGCGACCCAGGATATCCAATCCCTCCTGACCGAGGCCCTGAAAACTGTACGGGCTGGTGCGCGGCTTATATGCGCCTCCGCGAAACAGGCGAACGCCACGGTTCATCAGGAACTCAGCCGTGCGCATCGCCATCGCTTCATTTTCGACAGCGCATGGCCCGGCAATGATCGTGAACGTGTCGGGGCCAATACTTGCTTGAGGTAACTTGATCACGGTGTCGGCCGGGTAATGTTCGCGACTCGCCAGCTTGTATGCCTTGCCGTCGCGGACAACTTGCGTGACGCCGGACAGCAAACGGATTTGTCGCGAGTCGATGCCGTTCCGGGCGTTCACGACATGAATAGTGGTACAAGCCGGCCCACCGACCGGTTGCCCGGCCACGCCAAGCTTGTCGAGGAAATCAAGCACGCCGCGAACCTCCTGTTCCGAAGCGTTCGCAGCCATCACGACAAGCATGGACGCACGTCTCTCCAACCGCCGGGGCGACGCCAACTATCTTTACGATAGGGAAACCGGAAAGGAGCTGGCGGGATAACGGTACTGACTGCTGCCGCTCCGTACACTAACTCCTGCCCGCCAATCGGAGAGTTTCCGCGATGAAAGGCCATCCTGAGGTTATCGAGTTTCTGAATCGTGCGCTCACGGTTGAGTTGACCGCGATCAATCAGTATTTTTGCCAGGCGAAAATGTGCAAGAATTGGGGCTTCCTCAAGCTCGGGGCCAAGCACTATGCGGAATCGCTCGGCGAGATGAAACATGCGGAGATGTTGATCGACCGCATCCTTTTCCTCGATGGCGTGCCGGAGATTGCCCGCTATGACGTGATTCGCGTCGGTACCCACGTCAAAGAGCAATTTGAATACGATCTGAAGCTGGAAATGAGCGGCGTTGAACATTACCGCAACACGATTGATGTATGTACGCGCCTCAAGGACCATGGCACCCGCGACCTGATCGAGCCGATTCTGCGCGAGAGTGAAGAACACGTCGATTGGCTGGAAACGCAATTGAGCGTGATCGAATCGATAGGCATTCAGAACTATCTACTATCGCAACTCGGCGAGGAAGCGGCGGGCCATTAGTTACGTCTTGCCGCTGCCGCCCAACAAATAACCGAGAATGGCGTGCGCCGAGTCGTCGAGTGGCTCCAAGTGGCGCACGTCCACGTCTTCTTCCAGCACCAATCGGGTGAACATGCGGAAGAAGCGCCGGGGGTTGCGGGCACGGACGATGAGCGTACCGCCGGTGCCGACATCCACGCCGGCCACGTCGTCCCATTGCAAGAGTTTGACCGCCAGGTCGCGCGGCATCTCGCTGTCGATGCGCACGCTCAGCGGTAGATCATCAAATAAGTCGCGGATTGTCGCCAATGAACCGACGGCGACCAATCGTCCGCGCGCCATCACGGCGATGCGGTCGGTTAGCTTTTCCAGCGCTTCGAGTTCATGACTGGAAACGATCAGGCACTTGCCCTGCTCGGCCAGGCTCAGGAACAATTCGAGAAACTCGCGCCGCCCCACAGGATCAATGCCCGAGAGCGGCTCATCAAGTACCAAAAGCGGCGGATCGTGAATCATCGCCGCCGCCAACTTGATGCGCTGCCGCATGCCTTTGGAGTAACCGCGAATGCGTCGGTCCGAGCGGCCGGCCATGCCGACGCGAGTCAGCGCATCGGCAGTGCGGTCGCTGGATTCGGAGCGTGTGTAGCCGCAGAGCCGGGCCATTGCTTCGACAAAGCTCGCGCCGGACATCTCTTCATAAAACGCATCGACCTCGGAACAATAGCCGATGAAGTCTTTGGCCTGCCAGCTCCATGCATTGAGGCCATTAATCGAAACGCTGCCAAGATCAGGGCGCAGTTGACCCGTCGCCAGTTTCAAAAGCGTTGACTTACCCGCGCCATTAGCTCCAACCAGCCCAGTGATGCCGTCGGCGAGCGTCAACGAAACTTGATTGACGCCGATGACGGGGCCGTACCATTTCGACACCGCATCGAATACAAGCAACCCGCCGCGACGCGGGTCGAGGATCGGTTCATCGAAGGATTTGTTCCCCTCTCCCCTTGCGGGAGAGGGGTTAGGGGTGAGG
>JANLTA010000949.1:0-5071 GCA_031362705.1 Gemmataceae bacterium
CTCATGGTGTGCTCTCTGTGCGCCAACTGCGCCAATCCGGACATTGGCCCGGCAGAGATCGTTCCTAATCCTAATTGACTCGCACTTTGAAGAGATTGCCGGGATGGCTCAAAGCTGCACAGTGATTCTACCAATGTCGTCCAGTAATTGCGACTTTACTTCGAAATACGGGGCCGATTATCGCGATGCCAGCCACTCTTCCACGTCGTTACGGGTGTGGGCGACATAGGGATCGCGATCGGAAATGTAGTCGTAGCATTCTTTTGCCTGCGGACCCAACTGTGGGAGCTTGGCCAGCGGCACTCGAGGCAGTTCCCGGTAAAACGTGATGTCATCGTGGCCGCTGATGGGTGTCAGATCGTCCTGATGAACGGCCTCCTTCGCCAACTCGGCGACTCGGTTACCCGCGTCACATGTCGGCACGCTGAGCGCCACGATTTCACCGACCATGACGCCGATGTTGTCACCGAGAGCAGGTGCCGCATCGTCGAATGCCCGTTCGAGCGCGCTGGTGGCCGCACTTGCATCGGTGAAGCGCTGAAGAAACAAGTCGGCGGCGTTGGCGTCGCCGACACGGCCGGCGACAAACTGCGTGGCGATCTTCATCATTGCCGGCTCCAGGTTCGCCATGATATTGGACGCGCTGAGGCAGATATGCACGAGGGCTGTGTACTGCGACTGCATCATTTTCTGCATGTTGCGATCCAAGTCGCAGATGTCGTTCTCGGTCATGTCCTGCAAAAGTTTCGCCACGGCCGCCTCCAGGGTGTTGCAGCCGAGCGGTAAGAGATTATGAACGGATTCCATCGGCCGTTCCGGGTCGGCCCGGAAGTCTTCGAGCAAATCGTCCAGCCGTTGACGACAGAAACGGATCTCGCTGAGTTGTTCACCGAGGTCGTTACTCAACGTCGAGCAAACGTGCGCCACTTGCAATTGCACAATGGCGTTCAAACGAATGAGCGGATACGCCTGGATGGCTTCAAAGAACTCGATTGCCGATTTGCGCGCCGATGGTTCAGCCAAAATCTGGTGCGCCTTCAGGAACAACTCGCCGGACTGTCTGGCTAATTTCTCCGATTGCATGGCGTGGACGTTTTGCGCCTCTTCCAAACTTTGCTGAAACTGACAAATGGCCTCTTCAGCACCAGCCAGGCGAAACTCCGGTTGTTCGATCAACGTGACTGCGAGTTGGGCCAGCTTGGCACCCCATTCCTTACCCAGCGAAATCGCCGAGCCGACCATCGCATCGCCGATCAGACCGAGCTTGGTCTGGGCACCACTTTCTGGCCGGCCCAGCAATTCGACATATCGTGCAATGACTTCGTGGGCGGCGTCAGTATCGAGTGAGCCGCCGAACCAGCCCTTTGGTGTCAAACGCTGTGCCAACCGTGTGAACATGGACTGCGGCGCTTCGTGGATCACCTCGTGAGCCACACGTTCGAGCCGTTCGACCACGACGCCGGACCCCATATTCGCGGCCTGCCACTGCTCCGTGACCCACGTTGCGACGCGCGGACGAATAGTAGTGAAATTGCCCCGTGCCCAGCGTTCGATGATCGCTTCGCATACCCGGCGGGAAGCGCAGCGCACCAACGCCTGGCGCGGCCACGCCATCGACGCGATGCCAAATGTTGAGGCGCACGCTTCCATTGTCGGCCGAGCGGATTTGAGCTTGTTGGTTCGTTCCGTATCAACGGTTAGACCAAAAGGCTGCATCAATTCGCGCACTAGGAATTGCGCGGCCTGCCCCGGACCATCGTGAACAGTACCAGGCGGCGCGGTTGCATCGTATGGCAACACGGCAGAACGGGTGAACGGCGCTTCCGTGTCGGTCCACGCGGAATTGCGATCATCAAAGGTGCAGAGATAGCTTGAATCGAGATGGCAATAATGCGTGAGTTCAGTCAACGCGGCAAAGGTATTTGCCGTCGCTGATAGTTGGCCAGGCGATCGGCGATCAACGGCGGGTAGTGTCAATAGGCCCACTGTGTGGGGTGTTTCATATCCCAGTGTTTTCATGCGGTCACGGAGCGCGTAGGCTACGTCAATGAATGCACCGCTTCCCGTGCCGCCGCCAAGATTGGCGATCACATAAGCGCGCGGGCGATTGGTGCGCACATTCAATGAGGTGTTCTTGACGGATCGCGACAAGCCATCGGGATCGGTCGCGAGTTCGAGCAAATCCACCATGCGATCTGTGATCGACTGATACCAATCGCCAAAAGCGAGTCGGCCCAGCGCGCGTTGCCCATGCACTTCCGGGTTGCGCGGAATGCGATAAAGCCATTGTGAATCGAACCAGCCTTCCATTAAGCTTCGGCCATTGCGCCGCGGTTTGAGATAGTGGCTGGCGCGATTGAGTTTGATCAGCAGGATTTCATCGGCTTCAAGTGCCGAACCGCCGGCACCGTGCCGAGCTTCATCGGCCGCTGCTGGGTCGGTGTCGATGTAAAGCAGGCGAATGTGCGGTAGGGCCGTCATGCCGCCAACGCGCTCACACAACGATTGCCGCAGTTGCTTGAGGGCCGTCAGGCCGGTGTGGCCAAGCCCGATAACCAGGGCGGGAAACAGCACGCCATTTCCGTTGAATTCCGGCGGGGCGACACGTCGTGCCGGCTCGTCAATAACGACGGGAATTAGTTCCTCTTTACGAACCCGCACCTGCGTCGGCGGCGTTTCGGGTCGAAACGGTTTAGCGTCCTTGCGCTCCAGCCGCTTCATGCTGGCATTGATGTTCAGGGCTTCAGGGCCGCGAACCGGATCGGAAACGCGGGCACCAGTCTTGGCCTGTGGCGGCTCTACGATTCCCGCGGCTAGGGCATCAACAAACGCCATGCAGGTGGCGTGGCGATTTTCCGGCTTCTTGGAAAGTGCTTTAGCAATCGCGGGTCGATCCGCATGGGGCAACGGCGACAGATTTGGCGGTGCCTGCAGGTGCTGCATCGCCAGTTGTTGCATCGTCGTTCCGCCGAACGGCCGATGCCCGGTGAGCAGTTCCTGGTAAACGATGGCCAAGCTGTATTGATCGCAGAATGGTGTGATGTTGCTTTCAAATGTCTCCGGGGCAGCATACAGCGGCGTCACCGCGCCGTTCGACTCGGAGCGCACACCGCTCAAATCTTTGACGAGACCGAAGTCAGCGACCTTGATGTGATCATGGATCAAAAACAGGTTCTGTGGCTTGATATCAAGATGCTGCAAGTTGTGCTGGCCATTCATCAGGTCAAGCACTTCAGCCGCTTCACGCATGTAGCGGAGCAACGTGTGTCGCGGAATGCCCGGTTGACCCACGGCAACGTGTTTCTCGAACTTGTCGTAAAGGTCGCCATCGGCCAACTCGGTAACGATCATCAATCGGCCATCAATAATGTCGTAACGTTCAATAGACAACAAATAGGGATGACGAATGGTCTGAACTCGGCGCAGGGCTTTGAGTTCCTGCTCAGCGCGATGGGAGCCGTCAGCATCGAGATGACCGACGTCGCCATGAACGATCTTGATGGCTTTGAACAAGCCGCCCGGCGCTTCGGCTTTCCAGACTTCACCGAATCCGCCGCTACCAAGCCGCTCTAGCAGCCGGTAGCCGGGAATAGGTTCAGCGGATGATTCGACGATAAGTGCCATGACGGTCGCGCGGAGGGACGCCTCGGGATGGGGGCGATAGGGTCAACCCGATGGTGAAACCTAGGTCATGGACAAGAGTTACGCAAAACCGGCACTGGCTGGTTGCGCTGATTTTGCAGGAGAAATCGGCTATTTCTGCGTTTGCCAGACAATGTCGATCCGGCTGTGCGGCTTCATCTGACCGTCGGTATTGGCCTTCTGGTAGGCCTCGACAGCCACCGACCCCATGTGCGGAACATCGGTCAACGGAAGATGACGTAGCTCCCTGTAGATGGCGACATCGGTTTCGCTTGTGCATGACGCAACAGTAGCGCCATGCACGGCAGACTTGACCGATTCGATTATCTCATTGCCGGATTCGGATGACGGCCCGCACACGATGGTCAGCAGAGAATCATCATCGACATTGGCGCTCGCCAACTGCGGGCGGCACTGCTTCAGCGCACACTTCACTTCGTTATCCAAGTTGTGGTTGACGAGCAGGTCCGCGGGGTTGGCATTTTCCAGCCGACTCAGGAAGAACTGCGTGCCAACCTTTTCCAGGGCATCGACCAGATGTTCCGGCTTGGAGCCACTGCCGAGGCAGAAATTGAGGAATCCCTGGAAGCGTTCATCGACCTGTTTTTGCACTAGCGTGTCAGCTTCGATGCACTCCTCGGTGGTCAATTCTGCGACGCTTCGATGCGCAAAGGCCGCGGCTGTCGCGTCGCCGCCGGGTAACAGGCAACGACCTGGCCCGAGAGCGGAATCAAGATTCAGTTCGTCCAACATCCGGCGATCCAATTCCCTAATTGCTTCGGCCGGGCGTTCGCGGCTGAGATTCATCTCCTGCAAATAGTCCGGCACACTGCCGACAATGCCGCGATAGACATCCCGCAATCCACCCGCCAGCATCGACTGGTACTGCTTCTTTGGGTAGTCACGAAACAATGCCAGGATTTCCTGAATGATTGCATCACGCTTCTTGCCGGTCGGAGCCTGGCGATCAAGGCCGACGATCATCTGCATCAGTTTTCGTGATGCTTCACTGACTTCGTTGGTCAACGATTCAGAAAGCGATTCGTACGACGTGAGCGCCTTCTGCGCTCTCTCACCCATTTGCCGGATAACTTCTTCCGCCCCGACGACACGAAGGCCGGGTCGCTCGATGGCTTGAATCGACAAGTCGGCCAGCAACTTGTCGCAGTCGTGCGACAGCTCCGATCGGGCCTTGGCAAACAACGGCGTCACACGGCCGTCTTTCAGCTTCGTGTAGCTCGGATCCGGTGGACCTAGGATGTGACAAATGCGATCCAACAGGTCATGCAGCCCTTCCAAGTCCACGCTGGCTGCCCCGCTCTGCAGTAGCGGTGTGACAAGGCGCTCAACTTGTTCGGTGGCAGCGCGGCCCAGGCCCTCGGTGACGCGCTGGTGCAGCTTGTCGGCGAGTTTTTCGGGTTCCAAACCG
>JANLTA010000983.1:0-10318 GCA_031362705.1 Gemmataceae bacterium
GCCAGAATGCTGCGGCTTGAATGGCTATGCCGCTCACCGCATTCTGGCGAATGCGGCTACGGTCGGAGGCGTCCCTTGTTGCACCTAGGCCATAGAACATCAATCGAACCCAAGGCAAAACATCATGCTCGTTGAAGCACAGATCACCATCAACGGATCCAGGGCGGCAATCTGGGCCGCCATCACCGACATCGAGAACGCCGCGAAAATCATCAGCGGAATCCTCAGCATTGAGATTCTCGAAAAACCGGCCAGCGGACTCGTCGGACTCAAGTGGCGCGAGACGCGCATGCTATTCGGCAAGCCGACGGGCGTGGATAAGTGGATTACTGAGGCTGTTGAGAACGAGTTCTTCAAAACCCGAGCAGAAGATAGTGGATTCGTATTCTTGACCACCAATCGGATCTCAGAGGTCAGTGGCGGCATTACGTTGACCAGCGCTCATGATTCCAAGCCTCAAGGCATCGTTGCAAAACTCAAGTCGATGCCGATGTTTCTGTTCAAAGGCGTGATCAGAAAGTTTCTCCTGCAAGACCTCAACGATATCAAGGCCGCAGTTGAACAGAAATGACCATTTGAATGATCACTTGGATTACTTGACGACGAAGTCCAGTTTGAACTGCCTGGGGTCGATTTGCAGGGCAAGCTCGTAAATATCGCGATAGCCATACCTGGTAGAGAGCGATGTAAGTCGAGAGATTCAGCGAGGCAACGGGTAAACTGTCTGTGAGCGAAGTGGTTTTCTCCGCTGAGAAAAGAAGGTCCGGCCCAATCAATGTTTCTGAAGAAGGATCCCCCCCCTCGCCTGAATCAAATCATATCCCGGCGACGACCGGCAATGGCATGTGAGTAGGTGACGAAACACGTAACGGGCGTGGTCGAGTTGGTCGCGCCTGAGACGGCCCCAGACGATTCTCACTGAAGCAAGTGTTCTCCATCGCCGTGGCGCACAGAAAGTGCGCGTTCAATCGTCAGTGTGCAGTCGCGGGCTTCGATCCGGCGCCGCAACGTGACGAGTTTTGGAACGAAGCGTTGACGAGTTCTTGTCAGTGACTAATACCGCAGTCGGTCAGATCGACCCGCCAAACCGCAACCGGAACTGGATGAAGTCGCTGGCCGCCACTGCACCGTCGCCGTCGAAGTCAAACATTGCTGTGTTACCGCCCAGTGCCAATCGAAACTGAATGAAATCACTGGCGGGAACCGTACCGTCGCCGTCGGCGTCGCCAAAGAGGCGGAAGAGCTTATTGGTGGCGGGGTCTCCGACTAGAACGAAGTCGTCGCCAAACGTTCCGTTGCCGTCGCCATCGAGATTGGTGATTTGCGATGCGAACGCTTTAAGTGTGTATCGGCCGTCGGCCAGGGAACCTAATTCAAATGGGACACCGCCTGTAAATGTCAGCGTGACGGTGTTGCCGCTGGGCGCGGCGTTCAGCGTGACCGTCGCATTGTCGGATTGACGTTTGAGTTCGAATGCCGTCGCCGGAGTTCCGGGCAACGATGGCGGTTGATCGAACGTCACGAGCAGACTCGTCACGCGCGACCGCTGGGCCGAGCCGTCGTTGATTTGCACGGATGTAATTTTCGCGGGCAGGGTTTGAATCTCAAACGCGCCAATGTCCACCGCGCCGTTTACGTTTCGCGCAAAACCAATGCCGCGTTGATCGAATGCGAGTGCCGCCGGGTTCGATCCGTTGTTGATCGCCGGGCTGCCGGGCAGCAGCGCGTGCGTCATGGTTGGGCCGCCGTTATTCGCCAGAGGCGCGAGCATAGGAGATTTGCCGAGGTTCGTCATGGTGAACGAATCGGGTGTGAAAGTCGCAATACCCGCGTCCGTTCCAATCAGACTGACCAGCGCGTTGACAGTGCCGGGTGTGAAAAAGTCGGCGGAGACACCCGCGAAATTGCCCGAGACGATGCTGCTGACCAGATCAATGCTTCCGGAGCCAAGTTGACATGCGATGCCGCCGCCAGAGGCTGCCGAGTTGGCGGTGATGGTGCAGTTTTGAAAGTCAGGGAATGCGCCGGCATGTGTGAACAGCACGCCGCCGCCATTGCCGCTTAACGCTGAGTTGCCGGAGATGGTGCAGTTGCGGAACACTGAGAAGAGCAACGAGGTTTGCTCGATGGCTCCGCCGCCCACGGTTCCGGTGGCGGTGTTACCGGAGAAAGTGCAAGAATCAACGGTCAGGAACCCATAGACACTCAGTCCGGCCCCGTGCAATGCCGTGTTGCCGGAGATGGTGCAGTCCAGCAAGGTCGTGGTTCCGAGGATTCGCAGGGCACTCGCCCCGCCGCTATTCAGAGTGATGAGGCAGCGTGTGGCCGTCAGATTGCCGACTGTATCCACGCCAGCGCCAAGTTGGGTCGCTTTGTTCCCGGAAATGACGCAGTTGTTCAAATCCAGATTGCTTGTGAAGCCGTAAATGCCCCCACCCGTCGTCGCCGAGCCGCCAGTGACGGTCAGATTAGAAATGGCGAAGTTCGAGCCATTCGGCGCGGCCTTCATGCTGAAAACACGGCTGGCACTTTTGGCATTGATCGTGACAAGTCCGGTGCCGAGGCCAACCACGGTCGCGGCTTCCGAGAAGGCAATTTCGCCCAGCGACAGGTTGATCGCTTGCGTCGAGAAAAAAACAGTCGGGTCAAACGTGATTGTGTCGACGCCGGGATTGTTATTGGCGATGACCACAGCCTCGCGCAGGCTCAAGTCACCTTTGGCGAAATTGCCATCGTTTTCGTCAGCCAAGATGTCCACGATCAGCGTTTGCGTCTGACTTTCCAAAGCGCCGATGTCGGCCCCCGCGCCGAACACTCGACTGAGGCCGCGTTGGTCAAAGGCCAAGCCAGCCGAGTTGTTGCCTTTGTCAATCGCCGGACTACCGGTCAGCAGTGCATGAGTGAGCGTCGGTCCGCCATTGCTGGCCAGCGGGCCGAGCATGGCGATCAGTGGCGTTGTTTTCGTGCCCGTCAGATTTCCCGTTCCCGTCAGTGTGACGCTGCCATCGCCGGCGACGCCGACGAGATTGTTGTTGCCGGAAACAGACACTGGGGCGGATGAACCAAAATCGGGCAGAGTTGTCGCCTTGTTGCCAGCGATGATGGAACTCGACAAACTCGAAGTGACAGTCGTTGCCAAAAAGACGCCGCCGGATGACCCGTAGGCATAGTTGGTAGTCACGGTTGAATTGCGAATGGTCATTGGGCCCGTGAAGTTGGCGCGGATGCCGCCCGCGGAGGCATTTGACGTATTGCCGGAAATGGTGCTGTTGCTAATCAGAAATTGCGTCATCGTCCCGCCAGCGTCGATGCCGGCGCCGAAGGCGTAGCCGAACGATCCATTGGCCCGGTTGCCGGAAACGGTGCTATTTTCCAGCGTGAACGCGCCGCTGCCCATGGAAATGGCTCCGCCAGATGCAGCGAAGTTTCCCGATAGGGTGCAGTTATCGATCGTCAGCGAGCCGGAGTAGCCATAGATGGCGCCGCCGCCGCCTGCCGCCACGTTGCCAGTTAGTATGCAACGGCGAATCGTCACCGCGGCGTTGGACAAAGCCCGGATGGCGCCGCCGTTGCCGAATGTGAAGCCGTTGGCTCTGTTGCCACTGAGGACGCAGTCTTCGATCACGACACCGCCGCCTGAAACGAGAATGGCTCCTCCGCTGGACGCCGTCGAATTCGTGATCGTGCATGATTTTAAGAATAACGAAGCGCTGCCGGTGTTGATGGCGCTTCCCTTGGCACTGGTGAGATTCAGATTTTGCATCAGTATGGGCACGGCACCGGACACTGCAAAGATGCGGCTGGCGCTATTGCCGCTGATGGTCACTTTGCCCGCGGGGCCAGTAATGGAAACATCGCCACTGATATTGATTTCACCGGTCGTCAATTTGATGGTTTGCGGCGTGGCGAAAAAGGCCTCGTCGAAAATTACGACATCACCACCGACATGAACGTTGGCATCGAGCAGTGCCTGACGCAAGGAACCGGCCCCGCTGTCGTTGGCGTTTGTTACCAGGTATGTAAAAGACTCTGACTCCAGCGCGCCGATGTCGGCCGACGGGCCGAGCACCCGTGCAAATCCCGCTCCGCGCTGATCGTTGACCAGCATCGCCGAATTGTTGCCGGCGTTGAGTGCCGGGCTGTTGGAGAAAAAGGCATGAGTCATTGTTGGTCCGCCGTTCATGTTCAAAGCGGCCAACTGCGGATTCAACGGACTCGACAATGTTCCCGTCAGATTCCCGGTCCCGGTCAACGTGAAGCTTCCCTTGTCGGCCACGCCGACCAGGTTGTTATTGCCGGCGATATTCGTTGAACTGTTGAAAAAAGCATCGGGTGTGTTCGTGTTGGTGTTCCCCGCCAGGATCGTGCTGGAAATGGAAAAGGTGCCGCCACCAAAATGCCGAGCGATTCCGCCGCCGTTGAGGCCCGCGGAATTCCTCGTGATCGTGCAGTTCGTCACTGTGATTGGACCGGACAATGCTACGAGGCAAAGGCCGCCGCCGGTCGCCGTCGGAGCGGCGTTGCCCGAGATGGTACTGTTCTTCAACAAGATTTGGGTTGCGGTGCCATGAAAATAGATCGCGCCGCCGCCGCGCTGGCTATGGGTGGAATTGGCCGTGTTGCCGGAAATGGTGCTGTCTTCGATGGTGATGCTGCCGTCGTCGAAAACATACAACGCGCCGCCGGAGTCGGCGGCTATGTTGCCGGAAATTGTTGATCGACGAATCGTGACATTGATATCGTTGCCGACGAAGATTGCTCCACCGGTGCCGGAAGTGCCCGTAGCGACGTTGGCATTGATGGTGCAATCTTCAATCAGCAAACTGCCTGCGTTGACGGACAGCGAGCCGACGTCAATAGCGCCACCGCGGAGCGCCTTGGAGCTGACAATGGTGCAGTTCCGCAGAGTCAGTGCCTCGTCGTCAATCGAAATGGCGCCGCCAAAGCTACCGGATGCATTGCAGTCGATGAGATACAAGTTTTCGAAGACGATTGGCACGCCAACGCCTAGCCCGGTCGAGACGAAGAAAGCGCGACTCGCGGAGTTGCCGCTAATGAACACGGTGCTGGCTGGGCCTAACACGCTAATCTGTTCGGTGATTTTCAGTTCGCCCGTGGAAAGTGAAATTGACAGGAGGCTGGCAAATACCGTGGCGTCGAATGTCACCGTGTCCGCGCCGGGATGGGCATTTGCGTGCGCCACTGCTTGACGCAGCGAACCTGCGCCGGAGTCATTGGTTTTCGATACGAGAAAACTGACGCCTTCCACTGCTCCGATGTCGATCAGGCCAGCGAATGCCCGAGGGAAACCGATATCGCGCTGGTCGACCGTCAGCGCCGATGGATTCGACCCGGCATCGATCAGCGGGCTGCCCTGAAGTGGTAGATGCGATAACGTCGGACCGCCATTGTCGGCCAGGACGCTCAACTTGAGATTCGCATGGGCTTGAAATGGGAGATTGTTGCCCAGATCAGTCTTGGTGAATCCACTGCCCACGCCGACGGCACTGAATTTTTGCGTGACCGTGTTGGGGCTGGAGATATCTGTGGCACTCGCCGCGATGTTGCCGGAGGCGACGCTGCTTTCGAGGTAGACGGAGCCGGTACCCGCGGAGACTGCAATGCCGCCGCCAGCGCCGGTCGTTGCCGAATTGCCTGTGACGGTGCTGTTTCTGACAAAACACCCAGTATCGAAGAACCGGAGGTCAATGCCGCCGCCAAAGGTTGCCGTGTTGTCCGACAATGTGGAATTGAGAATGAAGACATAGTACCCGGGCGCATTCGCGGTTGTCGCGCGGATTCCGCCGCCCCCACCCCCGCTAGTGACACGGTTGGAGGTGACCGCGCACTGGGTGATCGACAGTCCGCCGGCGACAAACACACCGCCCCCGGCCCCGGCGCTGTTGCCACTAATTCTGCAGCGTGTCAAATAAACTTCGGCACCCGTACCACCGAACATCGCCAGAGCTCCGCCCGAACCTGCCGAGGCGGTATTGCTGGTCATCGAGCAGTCATTCGCGGTGAACTTGCCGCCGTCGGTGATGGCGATAGCGCCGCCGGCCAAGGTGCTGGTCGCACGGTTGCTGGTCAGTACACATCGATTCATTGTCAACAATTGGTCATCGCCAACGATGGCGCCGCCAGAGCCGGTGGTTTTCCCGTCCCTCAGTGTCATGTCTTCCAGAACAATGGCCGCGCCCTTGGCTGCCGAGTTGATGTTGAAGATGCGACTGATGTCACCGCCGCTAATCGTTGTCGAAGCCGATCCCAGGCCGTTAATCCTCAGCGCGTCGGAAATGGCGATTTCGCCACTGTTCAACGTGATGGTCCCGGTCAACCCAGCCTGAAAATTGATCGTGTCCGCCCCCGCTGCCGCGTTCGCGTTGATGACGCATTGCCGCAACGAGTCCGCCCCGCTGTCGTTCAGGTTCAAGACCGTGAACACGGCCGGTGCGGTACGGGCCTCCAGGGACCGGACCCAAAGGCGGCTTCGCAATCGTCGGCACATGATCGAACCTCCCAGTAACTTCAGACAAATGAACCGGCTGTAGACAGTGCGAAATCGGCAGACAGTTTCCCCAATTAGCCGCTCGCTATTACCTAAATTGACCCGCCGAACCGCAGGCGGAACTGGATAAAGTCGCTGGCGGCCACCGCACCATCATTGTCGAAGTCAAACATGGCGGTGCTGCCGCCCAGTGCCAAGCGGAACTGGATGAAATCATTGGCCGCCACAGTACCGTCGCCATCGGCGTCGCCGAAGAGGCGGAAAAGTTTGTTGGTGGCGGGGTCGCCTATCAGCACAAAGTTATCGCCCGGCGTGCCGTCGCCGTTGCCGTCGAAGTTGTTGATCTGACTGGCCAGCACAGTCAACGTATAGCGGCCGTCGGCGAGGGAGCCGAAGTCCGTGACAGAGCCGGTGAAAGACGTCAACGTCACGGTGGTCACCGCGCCATTCGTTGCTGTGGCGGTAAAGCCACCCAGCGACAAGTTGTCCGATTGCCTCTTCAGTTGAAATGTTGACGCGATGATACCGGTAAACGTGACGACCGAATCAAAGTCGATGCGCACGCTGGTGATCCGTGACCGCTGTGCTGAGCCATCGTTGATTTGCACACTCGCCACCTTGGCCGGCATGATCGCCGTCTGAGCCTCAAGCGCGCCGATGTCCGTTTGCAAAAAAGACCGTGCGAAGCCGCTGCCGCGCTGGTCGTTGGTCAGGCCGGCGGGGTTGGTGCCGTTGTTCAGCGCGGGACTGTTGGCGAGTAGCGTGTGGGTCCGCGTCGAGCCGCCGTTGTTGGCCAATGATCCGAGCAGCGGAGATTTTCCGAGGTTCACCGACGTGAACGTATCGAAAGCAATCGTCGTGATACCGGCGATGCTGCCGATCAAACTTGTTTTTGCGTCAACCTTATCCGGGGTGAAGAAGTCGGGGGCAAAAACACTGACGAGATTTCCCGATACGATGCTGCTCTCCACGTTGACTGTGCCCGGCGCGAGCAGTTGCACAATGCCGCCGCCCGTGGACGCGGAGTTGGCCGTGATCGTGCAGTTCTGAATGGTCGGGAACGTGCCGGCATGAGTGAACAAGATGCCGCCGCCTTTATTCGTCGCTGAGTTGCCGGAAATAGTGCTGTTGCGGATCACCGTGGCAAGGACGGACGTTTGCTCGATCCCGCCGCCACCATCCGAGCTTCCTGTGCCCGTCGCCGTATTGCCGGAGATTGTGCAGGAATCAATGGTCAAGAATCCGTAGATGTAAACGCCCGCGCCGCGCGTGGCGACATTGCCGGATACGGTGCATCGCGTCAGCGTGGCTGTGCCGTTGACTCGTATCGCGCCCGTGGTGCCGCCGAAGTTGTTGGCGAACGTGCAATCCGTCGCCGTCAAAGTGCCGCCGCCAACATCCACGCCTTCGCCAAGTTGCGTCGCCTTGTTGCCGGAAACCACGCACTTCGTCAAAATCACATCTGCTCCGTAGGATTGGATGGCTCCGCCGGTGGTCGATGAACCACCGGTGAGTGTCAGCCCGGAGATACTGACGGGAACATTCGTCGGCACGCTTTTGGTGTTGAAGATGCGGCTGGCATTGTTGCCGGTGATGGTCGCCAGTGCAGCGCCTGGCCCGGAGATCGTCACCGAGTCGGTGATCGCCAACTCCTTGCTCAACGTGATCGTTTGCGCCGAGCCAAACACGCCAGCGTCAAACGTAACTGTCTGAGCGCCAGGCAAGGCATTGGAAAGATTGATTGCTTCGCGCAGGCTGACGTCGTTCGCGGCCAGGTTGCCGTCGTCTTCATCCGTTGTGAGGGTGACCACAGGGTTGAAAGGAATCGCCACGGTGAAACTGCCAATGTTGCCGGGCGGAACAAAGAAGGTTGTGGTGTCGAGGTCGGCCACTTCGTTGGCATTCATGGTCACGGTGTAGGCGCCGAAATCGTTGCCGTCCCAATTGCCGCCCGGCGGGACCATTTCGTAAGTCGCGTTGGCAAACCCGCTGCCGCTGGTGAAACCGGTGAACACGACCGGAATCGCGCCGCCCGGGCCAGTGACAGAGATGTCGGAATTGCCCAGGGTGGCGGGGTTGATGCCCACATTATCGGTGTAAATGACGGTGATGGTGTGGATCGTCGCGCCGGCCGTTGTGACATTCGAGGTAATCGCCTTCGCAAATGGGACCGGGTCGATCGATTCGACCGCGCCGATGTCGGGCAACCCCTCCAGCACGCGCACAAAGCCACTGCCGCGCTGGTCGAATGCCAGCGCACTCAGATTGCTTCCTTTGTTGAAGACTGGGCTGCCGCCACCGGGCAGATGTGTCAGCGTCGGCCCGCCGTTCGACGCCAGCGGCCGGAGGATGGCGTCCACATTCAAGAAGTTGCCGGCACCCGAATTAACGGTCATCCCGGCGGAATTGCTGACTAGGCTGACATTCAGCGCACTGACAAAGCCGTTGATATCCGGTCCCGTGGGTGCCGCGTTGTTGCTGACGATCGTGCTTTCGATGGAAACCGGACTATTGTTATCAATTCGAATGCCGCCGCCGAGAGTCGTCGCCGAGTTGAAAGCGATGGTCGAATTCCGAAGGCCGATGTTGCTGCCGTTGCCGCCGGTGCCGATGCAAATCCCGCCACCGTTCGTGGCGGAATTGCCGGAGATGGTGCTATTGCGAATGGTTGCATCCGAATTGAGCAAAAAGATGGCGCCGCCGCCAGTCCCGACCAGCTGCGCGTTCGCCTTGTTGGCGGACACAGTGCTATCGTCCATGAATAACGTGCCGCCAGCCAAATAGACACCGCCGCCGTCCCTGCCGGCCGTGTTGCCAGTGACGTTGCACCGCAGCATCGTCAGTCGGCTATTGAAAATGTTGATACCGCCGCCCCGTCCGAAGGTGGAACCAGCGGAATTGCCGCTAATGGTGCTGTCCATGATCGTCACGACCGAATCCAAAGAGATGGAGATCGCGCCGCCGTTGCTGCCCGAGCCTTCGGCTTGGTTGCCGGTCAAGGTCATCTTGCTCAAGGTGACAGTCTCATTCTCGATATAGATCGACCCCCCATTGTCGGTTCCGGAGGCACCGTTGGTCAACGTCATGCCGGAAATGCCTACCGTGATCAAGCTGGTCAACCCGTTGCGAATAAAGAAATGCCGGCTCTTGCCCCCGGCGTTGATCGTCAGGGCGGCGGCCGGGCCGGTAATGGTGACGGATTGGGTGATCGCCATGTCGGTACCCAGCATCGTGATGGTCTGCGGCGTGGCGAACACGTTGGAATTGAAAACGATCGTGTTGGCGCCCGCGGCAGTATTTGCGTCGAGAATCGCTTGACGCAGCGAGCCGCTGCCGGAATCGGCGGTGTTTCTTACGACAAACTCCTGCACTTCTATTGCACCGATGTCCGAGACGCCAATGGTTCGCAGGAAGCCGGTGCCGCGTTGATCCGTGGACAGCGTCGCGGGATTCGACCCGAAATCAATCACGGGGCTGTCGAGTGCAGGCAAATGTGTCAGCGTGGCGCCGCCGTTGTTCTGGAGCGGGCCGAGCTTGAGATTTGTCCCGAAGGCGAGGTTGCCGCCGAGGTCAGTCTTGCTGAAACCAGTGCCAGAGCCGACGGCACTGGACTTGAGGGTCACAGACCCCGCGCTGGAGATATCCGGGGCCGTGGCATTCGTGTTGCCGGAGACGATCGAGCTTTCGATCGCGATCGTGGCCACGCCGCTCATTCGGGCAATGCCGCCGCCAAGATTGCCGGCTGAATTGGCGGTGATCGTGCTGTTTCGAATCGTCAAATTCGTGGTCGAGATCGTGTTGTTCAGCGCG
>JANLTA010000991.1:0-3661 GCA_031362705.1 Gemmataceae bacterium
GGGAAAGACGCTTGCCGTGCGAAGGTGCTAACCCCTCACCCCTAACCCCTCTCCCCCAAGGGGAGAGGGGAACCAAACGTCTTGATTCACTTTGGTATCACACGAATGCGCAACACGCCACCAGCGGCCAGCGCTTTCTCAATCGCTTCGATGCGCGCTTGCAGCGCATTCAAGATCGCCGGGTCCGCATCCTTGCCCTGCGGTCCAGGACTTCCAGGCGCACCATCTTTCCCATTCGCGCCGTCTTTGCCTGGCTTCACTTGGATGTTCGCCAGCTCTTTGCGCACTGCCTCGGCGATGATCCGGGCCAGCTCTTGCGCTGAGATTTCCGGTGTGACAGGCGGTGGCGGCGGCGTGTTCGGCTTCGCCGGCTGCGGCGCTGGATTCGTAGGCGTCGGCGACAGACCAGGTTGCTTCGGACATTGGCCACCGGGGCACGCGCCATCGGGAAAGCGCGGGCGTTGCGACAACCGTTGGCAAAACGACTGCACTGTATTGAGATTCAGCGCGTAGCATTGATTGCCCGGGCCATTGGCTTGCACGCCGACGAGTTGACCGGCTTGTGTGAACACGCCGCCGCCCGAGTCGCCGTGATCAATCCAGCAATTCACGGCCAGCCAATGAACCGGCACATCATGAACGGCATCCGAATAGCCGCTGAGATAGCCAGCACATTTGCCCGCACGCACCGTCAGCCCGCGATTGCCGGGATAGCCGATGGTCCACAAGTCGTCGTTAACTTTGGGAGTGTCATCGGCGACGCGCACCGCAAGGATTCCTTCGGTCGCGTTATCGAACGCCACGGCTGCAAGGTCATCGCGGACGCTCGCCGCGATGACTTCACCAATGATGTTCCTGTTGCGACCGTCCTGAGTTTTCTTGTTCGGGAATTGCAACGTAACCTTGGCACCGATGCGTGGCCCAACGACATGAGCACATGTCAGCACCAACCCACTATTATCGATGTTTGTGCCGCTGCCCGCATTGTGCGTACCCGGCCCAACGCCGGCGATGACACGACAGACCGCTTCACCAACGGTTCCTGGTTGAGCCGATGAGTGCGACTCGGACGGCCGATCATTCACATCGCGCTGCGGCAGCGCGATCTTCGATGGGTAAACTTGCCGTGGTGTGTCGGCCGACTGAGCGCTCGCCGTTGCGGCAAACAGTGACCAACCGATCAATGAAGCGAGGCGATTCATGGCGAACCTCTTTCCCGATTCTGTTCCTGCGCAGACCGCATGACGTGCGGCCAACGTCGCCGAGAAATCGGCGAAACATGCTTACCTGTTGAAGTATAATGTACGTATGTACATTGGTCAAGCGCGGTAGGTGAAAACAGTTGGGTTTTTTTCTCTGCGATCGACGACAGGAACAAAGCACTCAAGCGGTCTCTTATTCGAAAGGTTGAATATCAAGCGATCAAAATAGCCGTCCTCATGTATTTGGGCTGACTGGTTAGAAAAGCGGCTATCGCCGGGGTCAGCACGGTGGCCGGTCGCGCGTTCCATGTACAATCAAACGCCGTTTGCGATAGCCCTTCGGCGCGTTGCAGTTGGAGCTCGGATTTCCTTGACTCAGCGATTGTACCACTACTCCGCCACTCGCGGTGGTTGCCGACGGCGGGCGGGGTCGAAGAGGCGCACAACCACATCGCTGCCGGGCTTACGCGAGTCGGCGCGGTTAACAACGCCGTCGTTGTCGATACGATCGGGGCCGACGGAGTAGATCAGCCGGCCTTCGTCCACCGTTTTCCAACGTAGCGGCTTGCCATCGAAAGGATCGAGCGGGACAGCATTCAAGAGTTTGGCAGCAACCAGTTCATCGAGCGTGTTCGGCCAGCGTCCGGATTGCTTGCGAAATCGCTCGGCCGCCAACGCGGTGGCGGCACAACGCAGATTCGCTTCGCTGCGCTGTATCGATTCGACGACTTTACGCAGCGACCCTACGGCGAGTTTCACCAACATCAAGTTTCGATCAAGGCTTTGATCCCAACTATCGATGGCGCCTGCCAGCTGATCACTCGGCAGCTTTATGATCTCACCGAAGTGGTTCATACCGTTGAGGTAACTCGTCTTTTGGTTGCGCAGAAAGCTGATTTCGGCAACCCAACTCTCGACTGCGTTGCCGATCGCGGCCACCCCACCTGCGGGCGGCCCTGCAAGAGTCGCAGACATGTTCTCAAGATTCTCGAAACCAACGGCACGCTCGGAGCGGGCGAACCACATCAACATGGGCATCGCGGCTTCTTCCTCGATGCGGTGCTGTAGTTCGCCCATTGCCGCGAGGTCCGGCTCCGCCTGGGCCAACCAACGCTCCAAACATTGGACGGCATTTGCTCGCACAGAGTTGCGAATCAATAGGGTCATGGAAAAAGGCTCGTCGCCCACCGAGCGTGCGAGACCGATGACAGCTTTGATCCTATCGCCGGCCTGGCTCACTTCATCGGCTTCAAGCCGCTCAAGGAAATCGCAGCGCAATGCATTGGTAGCACTGCGGATGTTGGGATTGGCGTTTTGGGATGACAATGTGACCGGTGTCCAAACGAACGGGTAACTTCCTCGCGGCATGTCAATAGTTTTGCAATATTCCGGTAGCGCCTTTTCGTACTGCGGCAGCAACTGCTTGAGCGCGTTCTTTTGACGGTCGCCAAGTCGATGTGCCGGAAACTCTAGTGCTTCGTCAACAGACTTGTCGAGCTCGTAGTCCTTCTGTGCGAGAGCCTTGGTTGCGTCCAACAGACGATGCCCGGCCAGGATCACTAATGCGGAATTCTCGTTGTCTGGTACCGGCGCTCGGTCGGCCATGAGATCGGCAAGTCGCCACTTTGGGTCAATCGCATTAGTCGCCGCAATGGCGGCATCCAACGCCGACTGAGCGGTAAAGACCTGCCAGACAATCAAGCCGATGATAAGCGGCGCTCCAATCAAGACTGATCGGAGAATATACCGCCACCATCTGCGCCGTGTTTGTGGTTGGGTTGCCGCGCCAGACATTTGGCTGTTTTCCATCTCGCTAATTGTATCCCGCTAGCCGAGTTGAAATGACTTTGTCTGCCCTGGCTTCTCCACCAATTGTTCGGCAGTGACCATCGGAGATTTGACTCCGAATTGCGAGAACTCGGGTAGTATGATGCGCAACGACGTTTTGCCCACTGGAGGCATGTGTCATGGTCACGCTTCAACTTGCATTGAGCTTGGTTGGATTCCTACCCTCGGTCGCTCCCATTGATCCGCTGGCCGATCCGGAGCAGGCGGCCGCCAGCGCGATTCAAAAGTCGCTGGGAGTCGAGTTCGCCGTGGCGGAATCGAAGCTTCGCCGATCAATCATCCGGACCAAGACGCCCTACGGCTTCAAGATGAGCAAAGTCGAAAAGGACTCGCCCGCTGCCGCCGCCGGTTGGAAAGACGGCGACGTACTGCTGGAATGGAATGGTCAGCCGATCAAAACGCTGACAGACTTCGACACGGCCATCAAGAAACTCAAGAAAGGCGAAGCCGGCAAGTTCAAACTCGCCCGACTGAAAAAGGACGAGCCAATCTTGTCCCGCCAGCCGTGGGAATATGTTGAGGGGCACGTGGTGCCGAAGTAGGGCCGGCGCGGCTCGATCAACAGCCAGTGGTTCCGCTCGCGGCGCGAGCTTCGACATCCCCGGCGAGCA
>JANLTA010001011.1:0-1825 GCA_031362705.1 Gemmataceae bacterium
GGACGCCGCGGCGCGCTTGACCGGGAATCCGGCGGCAGCGGCCGCCGCGCAGAGATTCTCCATCACGTCAAGTTTCACCGCCGTGAGCATTATCTCGATGTCGAGGTCGTCGCCGGCCACCACCAAGTGATCCCACGCCACCGCGTCGAGCGGATAGGGAATAGCTTGCGCGGCCTCGAACTGGATGACCTTCCCGCGCTTCGCCGGCGCGACCGCCGGGGTCTTGACGAACTTGGTCAGTGTGAGATGGCCGGGCACGGCGAGGGCGGCCGGGCCGCGCAGTTTCCGCCGCGTCGCGACCGCGGCCAGGGCCTGGGCCGTGCGCTCCATCCAGCCCGGCTCCAGCGACGGATCGGACGTGCGCGTCTCCAGCGCAAACTCCTCCAGCACGAGCTTCCCGGCGGCGCCCGTGGTAAACACCCCGCCGGCGACATGGCCCGCCCCGGCATCAACAGCAAGAAGTGGGGATGAACGCATTGCAGGAATTCTCCGGAACGGATTGGCGCAGGGACGGGGCAACGGTCGGGACCCGCCCCGACAAGTCCAAGAAACCCGGCGTCATTTTTCAGTAATCAGTAAGAAAGACGGCGCAGCTCTATGGTTTGGCGCGTGGGTTCACTTATGCCGCCTTCGTCTGGTCAGCGCAGAACACGTGCGCACGGTAATTACCGCGATTGATCACATGGTACACGCCCTCCTCCGCTTCCATCCTTAGTCGCCGAGGCATGCCCGGACCTTACCCTCACCGCCCAGCCGCAGCAGGCGCCCGCGGTTACTTTCCGCTACCAACCCCAAACCCTGGCCTCTTCGGCTTGGCCTGACATCTTCGGCTTGGCCTCTGCGGCCGGACACAGCGCTTGCCGTGCCGGCATCCGCCCGATAAGGTGTCCGCCATATGAACGAACTCGTTTTCCAAATCACCCAGGAGGCCGACGGCGGCTTCGTCGCCGAGGCCCTCGGCGAAAGTATCATCACGCAGGCCGACACTTGGGAAGAACTGCGCGCCAACGTGCGCGAGGCTGTGACCGCGTTTTACTTCGACCGTCCCGCGCCGAAATTGCTGCGCCTGCATCTGGTTCGCGACGAAGTGCTCGCATGAGGGCTTGCCCCGATTCTTCAGCTCGGCCGCCTTCGGCTCGGCCGAGGCAATGGTTGGCTGGTGGGGTTCACTTTAGTTTTCTTGCAGAAGCCGAACCACGGGATAGGTCTCACCCATGTCCACTGGCTTAGCTGCCCGTCCCGCCAAAAAACATCCTGGTCGCGGTCTACCGCGTGCCGATCTTCAGCGCCGCTTGGAAAGCATTGAACTTGCGACCGTCAGCGCGATCCGGGCGCTTCAGATGGATGTTGATGGCGACCTTGGCGTGCCATCGGCCACTGTCCTGCGCAAGGCACGGCAGGCTATTCGGTGAAGGTCTCCTTCAATCGGTTGGCCGAGCAGGAATTGATCGCCGCCGCGCGGAACCTGGCTAATTCCGCGAACCTCGGCGGACCCTTTCTCGACGAATACGAGTCCTGGGAGGCCCGGGTTAGGCAACACCCGCTTTCGTGTCCGGAAATCTCTCCCGGCATTCGACGCGGCTATTTGTCGCGGTTCAAATACCACGTCACCTATACGATTCGAGGCCAATCAATCCGCATTCTTTATGTCCGGTATGCCCGCCAAGCGCCATTAACGGAAATTGAACGCGTTTAGACCTGATCGGGTGACGATGGACGTGGCGCGTTCGAGTTTCGTTCCGACCGGTATTTTGCTTCTTGCCCGGCCAGTCGAGAGCCAGGACAACGGCGGCCGACATAGCTTGGGCGGTCGCATCCCTACTTA
>JANLTA010001023.1:0-1912 GCA_031362705.1 Gemmataceae bacterium
GGAGTTTGATGACTTGTTTCTGGAATTCGACTAGTTGTTTCATGTCGTCGGCCGAAAGTGGCGTCGGCGCGACATGCTTGACCAGAAACTCGACTGGACCGGCCAATGGTGTCGTCACTCCACCAATGCGTCTTGCAAGGCTTACTTTGTATTTGCCCGGGACGACATACGGGCCGCTGGGGGTAAAACCGAAAAAGTCATCATCGGCTTCCGGGTTTCGCGGTTGTGGCAGATTCACGGCGGGCAAGTGCATATCCCACAGGACTCGATGCACGCCAGCCGACGATGGAGCGTTGAACACGCGGACCGGCGTTCCCTCTGAATCGCTGATGGTGACGACAATGGCTGGCTCTTCCTCTTCTGCCTCAGCTCGCAACTGGTCAAGTGTCGGGTAGGCTGCCGGATCCTTTTTGAGTCGGTCCTTGCGAAGCTGCTTCAACGTCGGTAGCGCCTCTTTGAGGTGATAAGTGATCGTCGCGCCATATGGAGCGTTCTCTGCGAAATAATGCGCTTCACCGAGAAAGGCCTTGCCGACACCGCCGTATTGATACGTTGGCATGTACTCGTGAGCATCACGCATTGGGAACAGCGCGGCCGGCTTGTCGAACTCCTGTTGCGTCGCGGCTCGTAGTGGCGAATAGTCGTCGAGTACGTAGAAGCCGCGACCGAAGGTGCCAATCAACAAGTCGTTCATCGGTTTCTGAATGCATAAATCCTTCACTGCAATCGTCGGCAGGCCGCGCAGTTTGTGCCACTTCTGGCCGCCATCAGTGGTGAAGTAAAGCGCGAACTCTGTGCCGACGAATAGCAGATTCGGATTCACATGGTCCTCGGCAATGGCCTTCGCACTACCGCGGAGTGGCAGGTCGCCGACTATCTTGGTCCACGTCTTACCCATGTCGGAGCTTTTCAGGACGTAGGGCAGGAAGTCGGCGTTCTTGTGGTTGTCAAACGTGGCGTAAACAACATTGGCATCGTGCTGCGAGGGCAACACCCGAGTCACAAAACTCCCCTCCGGCACACCAGAGAACAACTCGATGCGTTGCCAGTTCTTGCCGCCGTCATCTGTGACTTGAATCAGGCCGTCGTCGGTGCCGGCGTAGATCAAGCCTTCTTTCTTCGGCGACTCGGCCAGCGCGGTGATGTTGCCGAAGTAAGAGGTGGAGACGTGTTTCGAGACGGCGTCTGGCGATTGAATCTTGCCCATGACCGGCAGTTTGTCGCGATCGATTTGTTTCGACAGGTCGCCGGAAACGGCGGTCCAGGTATCGCCGCGGTCGTCGCTGCGAAACAGTTTATTTGCCGCAAAATAAAGCCGTTTCGGCGCGTGCGGACTGATGATCAACGGCGAATCCCAGTTCCAACGCAACGGCAGCTCGCCAGCTCCGGGCTGCGGTTGAATCGAGACGTTAGTGCCCGTTTTCCAGTCATGGCGAACGAGGCCGCCGTGCTGGTATTCGGCATGCACCGTGTCCGGGTCTTGCGGATCGACACGACAATGGAATCCATCGCCGCCAACGATGGTGTGCCAATCAGAGTTGGCCACGCCGTGTCCGGATCGCGATCGGTTCGGGCCGCCGAGCGTGTTATTGTCTTGGGTGCCGCCGTAGACACGGTAAAAAGGCGTGTCGGTCTGTTCGCAGGTCACGTCATAAAACTGCGTGACCGGAAAGTTCCCGACGTGCCGCCAGTTAGCCGCGCGGTCAAAACTCTCGTAAATGCCGCCGTCGCACCCGACCAGATAGTAATCGTTATCGCGAGAGTCGATCCAGATCTCGTGGTTATCGACATGAGCCCATTTGCCGCCAAGTGACCGCAGCGTCTTGCCGCCATCGTCGGACAATTGAATGAAAACGCCCATGACATAGATGCGATCCTTGTTCTTCGGATCGACGACGATGTGCGAGTAGTA
>JANLTA010001046.1:0-1769 GCA_031362705.1 Gemmataceae bacterium
TTCCTGGAGCTTGCCGGCCAGACTCGGGCTGGTACCGGAGAGTGTGCCGACTTGTTGAAGGGCCGCGCAACGGCCATCGCCGCTGATGAAGTCGCCGGCCGACCCGGTGACGGTGCTGGTCGCCGCACGGGGTGTAACCCCCGCACCGAGGATGGCATTGTTGGGAATGTCGTGAAGTTTCGTGGACATTTCTTTCTTCCTTTCGGTGTGGTAAACGGTTGGATGAGGTCGGGAACCGGGGATCGGGTTTCGGGGTTCGGGCAGAAAAACAATTTCGTTGTCTTTCCGATTCCCGACACCCGATCCCCGAAACCCGGTCCCATATCACGCTTGCAGTAGTTGGTCGCAAAGCACGAAGCTGGCGGCGTGGCGTGGTCCGGCGTCGATGTGTTGGATGCCGCGGAGGACCGTTTGATCGTTGACCAGGGCGGTGTCGCCGAGGCCGCTGGCGAGAAACTCCATCACGCCGAGCCGCGCGATGATCCAATCCGGGAAGTAACCGGCCAGGACATAGGTCAAGGCGGTGCCGGAACCTTTGGCGCGTGTGTTCGACACTTGTGCCGAGCGGACGACCGGCGTGCCGTACAGTTCCATCGGCGGTGGCTCCGAGCCGGTGCGGCGTTGATTGAACACGAACGCGCCGGCGCCATCGGCAGCGGTGACGGCATCCACCCGGCGATTCATCAGCGCGGCAAACATGTTCTTGCGCATCACCCATGCCGTCGGGGCCGGCACGGCATCGGGCAGAGTCGCTTCCATCAACGCCACGTCTTCCGGCTCGAACGTGTCGCCGTCGGCACCGGTGGTGCTGGCGGTGTGCGTGTTGATGTCGGAATAAGTCAGCAGACCGCGAATCTGCGTCCCGCCCGTGCCTTCGAGCATTGCCAAGTCGGCCTTGAGCGCGGCTTGCCGGGCCATGTCCAACCGAATCAATCCTTCAGCAGAAGGACTGGCGAAGCGCAACAGTTCATTGTTGAGCTTCACCAACACGCCAAGCTTCTTCGCTTGCAGATCAAGACTGCCCGTGGCGGGCTGACTTTCAGTGACCGATGCGGCTTCACCGACCCAATACGCGGTCGAGCCGCCGGTCTGCTTGGGAAACTGGATGCGGCCGTTCGGCGGCAATGCAATCTCCTGCGAGCCGGCTGCCGCGAACACTTCCAGATTGCGCTGCAAGTCGATCAACTCGCCCAGCGCGGGGAAAGCGACGAGACTGCCGCCGGCCAAGTCGCTGATGGTGCCCAGCGCTTTGGTGCGAACGCCAGTGCGGCGTAGCAGCCAGGCCGCCTCTTCGGGGTCGAAGCGATCGGCATCGACACACATTTTCGCGCGAAGCTCGGACTTGAGTTTCAGTCCACGTGGTTCGAAAGCAGGAATGTGCGCTGTCGCCAACGGTACCAAAAACGCCTGATGCCCGCAGTGCGGCACGAAGCCGTAGCTCTGGTACAGCTCGCGCAGTTGCTGGTGGACGTGCAATTCTTCTTTGCACTGATCAGGCCCGAGATAACCGAGCGCGAAGGCGGCTGCCTTCAACACGCTGTAGCCAGCCGAGTCGCGGCCGATGGGTCCGCTGCTGGCCCACGGCACGCGGCGGTCGACGTGCAGCGGTGCTTGCTTCTCGAGATAGTCGATCACGTCGGCACGATCCGGCGCAACATCAACAGGGATGGTCTCAGTCATGTCATCTCCTCCAGGGTTAGCCGCGACGCGAAGGCTTTGCGTAGCGGAGCGCGTCAAACGCGACGCATCGATCACAAACACAACAGTTC
>JANLTA010000235.1:0-2564 GCA_031362705.1 Gemmataceae bacterium
ACAACGCCTCGGGAATTTGGTGAAACCTTAACGCCCCTTTGCAAGCCATCGACACACCTCCGTGCAGTATTGGGGTCCATCGCCCCAACAACAACGCACGCCGCGTGCCACTAACTGGCCGGTATTCGGATAGGCTCTTAAGAATTTACCACAGAGACACAAAGGAAGCACGAAGAAAACCAAACTGCGACACTACCAATTAGTCTCGAAATAAACGAAGCACACGAAAAAATGGCGGAAGGGTCTCCGCTCGCTTACGGCGTATCTTCCGTGTGCCTCGTGTATGTCGTGGTCTAACATTTCCGGATCACGCCGTTCAGGACGCCGAGGATACGGATGTCGCGATCGGGCGTGACGATGATCGGTTCCATCGCGTCGTTGGCGGGGACCAGGTGAATCTGGTCGCGGCGGCGCTGAAGTGTTTTCAGCGTCACTTCGCCATCAATCATGGCGACGACTTTCTCGCCATTCTGGGCGGACTCTTGCGTACGGATCACGACGATGTCGCCATCTTGGATGTGATGGTCGATCATCGAGTTGCCGCGGACACGCAGGGCAAACAAGTCGTTGCCACCGAAGATATCGGTCAGGTCGAGCTTTTCGTCCTGTTCCACGGCTGGCATCGGGGCACCGGCGGCGACCAAGCCCTTAAACGGGATGATGTGGGCCGGGAGCGAGCGATGATTCATCTGGATGGCACGGGCGGACTTGCCCTGCCGGGTGATGAAACCCTTCTTTTCGAGGGCCTTCAGGTGGCACATCACGCCGTTAGGAGACTTGATCTCGAACGCGGTGCCAATGTCTCGGATGGTGGGCGGGAAGCCTTTGGTCTCAATCTTGCGATTGATGAAATCGAAGATCTCCCGCTGCCTACGGGTGAGCAGGGTCATGTCCATGATAATCGGCCTCAATGGCTAGTCACGGTCGGTCCGGCTAACTCTGCCGCCTCCGACTCGGAGCGTCACGCTCAAAGACTGTACTAGAGTATATTGTACGTATGTCCATAATGGAAGGGGTAACAGCACATTTTTTTGGCAAATTGGCGAAAATAAGTGGCAGGTGATGAGGTTTTTGCGGTCAAAAGTCATTCTAGGCCACAAAATCGACTTCCGGACGGTTCGGAATGACCCCGGCTTTGTGAGCTTCATCAAGGAGCCGGCGGACGGCGGTACGGCCCCGGTCGCCATAGTCGATAGTCCAGTCGTTGACGTACATGCCGACGAATTTGTCGGCCGTGGCTCGGTCCATGTCACGGGCATATTGCAGGGCGTAATCCAACGCCTCGGCGCGGTGCTCCATCGAATAGCGAATGCTCTGCTTGAGCAACGCGCTGATTCGCGCGATGAGTTCAGAACCGAGATCGCGGCGGACGACATTGCCGCCAAGCGGTAGCGGCAAGCCGGTCTTGCGTTGCCACCATTGACCCATATCGACGACAAGCTGCAGGCCCTGGTTTTGGAACGTGAGTTGGCCCTCGTGAATGATGAGGCCGGCTTCGAATTGCCCGCTGGCAACCACTTCGATGATTTTGTCGAATGGTATGACCTCGAACGTGAAGTTGTCGCCGAGCAGGAGCTTCAATGTCAGGAACGCTGTGGTCAGCGTACCGGGCACGGCGATTTTCGTGCCGGGAAGTTGCTCGATGCTCAACGGTTGTTTGGCGACGATCATCGGGCCGTAGTTGTCGCCCATGCTGCAACCGCTCGGCAGAAGAGCGTATTTGTCCAACAGGTAGGCATAGGCATGGATGCTGACGGCGCTGACTTCCATCTCGCCGTTCAGGCAGCGGCGGTTCAGGGTTTCGATGTCCTGCAATTCGTGGACGAACTTCAGGCCGCCGGTATCGATTTTATCGTGGGCCAGCGAGTAAAACATGAAGGCGTCATCAGGATCGGGTGAGTGGCCAACGTGAATCGTGCGTAGCGCTTGCATGGTCTTCCTTTCAATTGTCGCTTCGATATTATCCGTGAACGTGGTCCATCGACAACCAAACTGTCATTTGGGTAGTGGGTCAGTTTGGTCTTCTTCGTGCTTCCTTTGTGCCCTTTGCGTCTTCGTGGTTGGTCTTAAAAACTCACCACAAAGGCACAAAGAACACAGAGGAAAACACAGAGAAGACAAGATCATTTCATACCCGTCAATTTCTCGCGACGTAGCAAATTGACCTACGACCGTCATTTGGCGTTGAACTCGCGGACCAGCGATTTGGTGGTCTCTTGAATCGGCGCGGTAAAGACTTCCGACGGTGAACCCGATTCGATGATTTTGCCGGCGTGCATCACGTGGACTCGGCGGGCGACCTCGCGGGCGAAACTCATGTCGTGGGTGACGATCAGCATGGTCAGACCATCGCGGGCCAGATCGGCGATCACGGCCAGCACTTCAGCGGACATGCGTGGATCGAGGGCGCTCGTTGGTTCATCAAACAGAATCACCTGCGGTTGTACGGCCAGGGCGCGGGCGATGGCGACGCGCTGTTGTTCGCCGCCGGAGAGTTGCTCGGGTTTCGCTTTCAATTTGCTGGCCAGACCAACGCGATCGAGCAGGCGACGGGCCTGTTCTTC
>JANLTA010000038.1:0-2122 GCA_031362705.1 Gemmataceae bacterium
GATCATGGCGCTTGTAGTGTGCCTTATTGAAAACCGCCCGGCAGCTCAAAAGATCATGGCCGCAGACTTGGTATTCCGAATTGCGGACCGAATCACAGTACCGGACACAAGCAGACCCCAGCCACAGCCGCCGAGCGCCAAGACACACGCCAGGGTCCGCGACCAGCAGGGAACACGCCGTTGGTCTAAGGGGGGTTTGCAGGCAATATGTTCCCTCCCCACCGGCCACGTTTCGCTCATCCGCCGGGACAATCGTCCGGCTGACTTCACCGACGGCAAGGGAAATGTCGAGCGGGACGTCAAATGTATGGGTCGCCTTATGAAGATTATGCCAAACGATCCCTTGCGAACTACTGTTCGAGTAGCGACTTGATGTAATTGGGAGAACTACTGGGCGATTGCCATCGGCCAATTGCATAGTTTGGTGGCCGCTCCACCCAACCTTGACCGAGTGAATGCGCACTTCGTCACCATGTCGTTCACCGTGGTTGTGATAAGCAATTGAAAGAAAGAACGGCGCGATCTCGGTGTATCGACAAAAAAGGAAAGGCATGTCGGTTGTCGTTATCGTTCCGCCCAGTGAGACTCTAAACTCTTGTTGATCCGTCCAGCCCGAATCCGCGACGGATTCAAACCGCTGAACCTCCTGAATCGAGATGCCACCGGTCATAACCATGAAGTGAACAATACCGCGATGGCTGACGCGATCAATTTGCGCGTTAGGCCAGTGACTCCGCGCTTCGGTAATGGCATCGTGACTCCAGATGTGCATTGACGTCAATCACCCTGCCGCCGCCACTGGTTCTCCACTTGCAGCCGCCAGCGCCGCTGGTATACCATCCGGCCACTTGTTTGAAGTGAGCGAGGCCAAATGAGGTGTTATGCGAATCCTACGCAGAATGATCTGGATCGCAACGGCCTTATTCATCAGCACCGCGATAAGCATCGTCGGCTACTTCGTGCTCTTTCCGCCTAATATTTCGGTTGGCCATCGCATTGAAATAGGCATGGATCGCGCCCAAGTTGCCAAAATTCTCGGCGACGCCGATTTCAAAGGCGCTGGCCAAGTTTATGATGGCATGACTCGAATTGAACAAAGCGACGCATGGTACTTCCTGGATGGAACGGTCAGTGTTGGCTATACCACGGTTCGTTCATTCGAGATCGGCAGTACTGATTTTTCTGCCATTGCGAGTCTCGGCAATGCCAAGGTTACGTCTGTTGAGATTAAGAAGTCAAGCAACCCTTCCAGAGCTGACTTTTTGCGCATGAAAGTCCGATGGAAAGTGGCACGCCTACGAAGCATTGTGGGATTCTGAAGGTGTGAGAGAAACATCCAAATTGCCTGTGCGACGTGAAAAGCGTTCCCTGCGACGGCCCTCAACGAAATACGGCCCCCGCGAAGGGGCCGCTCAAGAAATGGGTTGGACTACTTGGCAGCAAAGGGCCCGCGCTCTGCCTTCTTAAACCGCGCGTCTTTTCCTTTCAATTTGATGTCGCGTGCTATCGCCGAATAGAGCGTCGCATGCGGTGTCGCCCCGTTCGGCGAGGACCACAGCCCGGCCTTCGACATCGCCTCGATCAGTCGCACGCAGTTCATCGGCTCGCTTGCCTTGGCCAGCACCTGCGCCGCGGCGTCGAGCGCCGACACCTTCTTCTCCTTGGGCGGTTGGCTGCACATTTACTGGGCAGCACAAATACCCGTCCGAACTAATGAATGATTCGGTTTCTGATTAGACCGATCTGCCATAGGAAAATGTTTTCTTTGATGGGATCGCACGCTTTTACGCGCCCGTCACGGTCGTAACTGACGAACACGACTCCATCGATTGCGCTCCAAAACTCAGACAAGAGAATGCCATTGTCTTCGTGCGAGGACGTCGGAGGGCGGCCCATGATGGCGACGACCTGTTCGCGCGACATGCCAATCGTAACGTGATCTCCCGCGGAAGCCCAAAGAGCGTGAGTCGCCTTCCACCAGGCCGAAGCGCCACCAGCCACTCCCAGCCCTAGCACCAAAGCAATCCATAGCCGATATGGGTGACCAGTCACAGTGGCATTCCGCCGTCGCCGCCACAGCATAAGCAACTTACTGATCCCCGCGAAGGCTTCGGCCGAATCG
>JANLTA010000067.1:0-6220 GCA_031362705.1 Gemmataceae bacterium
ATCGACGAAATCGACGGCCAACTCCAAGTCATCATCGAAGACAGCGGCCCCGGCCCCGACGCCGCCATCCTCGACCACCTCTTCGACCCGTTCTTCAGCGGCCGACCAGCAGGACGTGGGCGAGGGTTGGGATTACCCACCGCGTGGCGACTAGCGCGCGAACAAGGCGGCGACGTGCGCTATGAAGCGATTGCTGGTGGGCCGACACGATTCGTGCTGACGTTGCCGAGAGCGGAGGCGTTTCCGGCTCCGGAACGGATGAGTGCGTAGAAGTCGTTATTTGTGCTATTTCTTATTTGGCCAAAGGGCCAAACCTTCCTTAGCCCAATTGCGTAGAAAATCGATGTCTCAATGTGGCCCAAAGGGCCAATCTTCCTTAGCCCAGCCCATCGGGCTGGGTAATGTTGAGGAGCGAATGCGGCCTGTAGGGCCGCGCTATTCGTGACTCGCCATCAATCCCAAACATATCTCTCGTCATATTCCACACTATGTTTCTGAAGAAACAATCGAAACTCATCCTGATATGATCGTTGGCGATGGTGCTCGTCCTGCTGTTCGATGTAGCGCACGACATCATCCGCATTCGATGAGCTGACCGAAAACGCCCCGTACCCGTGCTGCCAATGAAACTCATCGAACTCACGCCCTTTGGTCTTGATCCATTTGGACGACGCGGTCTTCACCAACTCGACGACCTCGGCAATCGAATGCGTCCGCGACAATCCAAACAATAAATGAACGTGGTCCTCGACGCCGCCGACGCGAAGCGATGGGCTTTTGTTGTTGGTCAACGTCGTGGCCAGGTAAGGGTGGAGTTCCTTGCGAATGGACGGAACCAAAATTGGAACACGGTTCTTCGTGCTGAAGATTAGATGGACAAGAACGCGCGAAAGTGATTGAGGCATGAGCCTTGCATCTTAAAGAAGCGCGGTCCGTTGGACCGCATGACTTGGGGTTATGTTACCCAGCCCGTTGGGCTGGGCTAAGGAAGATTGGCCATTCAGGCCACCATTTGGCAGGCGCTACCGCAAGCCGAGGCGGTGCCGGCACCGGAGCGGATGAATGCGTAGCTATCACGTTGGGCTGCGAAAAGTGTAAGGTGGACGTAAAAAGAAATTCCGGTCTTTGTAGTATGGCTTGTTTCCGAAAAGCGTGCGGTGCTTGTCCGCGTGTTCACGGCACATGCCGCAAGCCTTGACGTGTGCTTCTCTGAAATCATCCCATTCCGTCGGAATGTCCTCAGCCGACAATATTGCGACCTTGGAGATCAACTTCCGCATGAGTTTCTTGTAAAAATGGCAGTTCGGATCCATAGCCCGGAACTTCCATTTTTTTAACTTGCTTGTTGGAGTGGGCGGCTGACTACCGCGCTCGCTTCCACGTTCGTCCCGTCTTTTCGCCAAGCGACCGATTTCGCTTATCGCAACCGATGGCGAAGTACCTCTGTCCGATGTGGCCACGGCGATGCCTAACTGCGCCTCAATGACCGAACGGAAGTTAAATAGTAGTCGGTCCAACTCCCATCCATTGATGCGCGCTTCCTGTGCTACGCTGAGATAGAATTGCTCATGCTCTGCGTAAGATGCGAATGACAGTCCAAGTGACTTTGAAATGGCCAGGATCCGCACGTCGATAGCGATGCTGTCCCGGAAGTCCTCGTGATATACGTCCATCATGATGTTTCGGGCATACTTCGGGCCAATTCCGGGAAAGGTCTGAAGAAACCGAATCTTTGCCTCGCGACCGCGCTCCGCAAGTAGTCGGGCCTTAGCCGCATCCGGGCCTCCGAGTAGCTGGACGTGATTGAAGCATCCGATGATATAGTCAGCCTTCTTGTCTGGCATGCGAATGCCGGAAGCCCGACAGACCTGTTGAATCTGCAGTTTGCGCGCCGTCGGCGTAAGGCTCGCTAGAGCGGAATACGTGACACGATTGTAGTTATTTTGGTTGCCGATAAGCCCATGCCAGCCGGCCGCCCGGCCCATCGTTGAAAAACTTTGAAGTAAGTAGTGCCAGATAAAATCCGGGCGGACGAGACCGCTAGCCTCCTCCTTGAGCCGCTCGAGTTCGGGTCGCTTTTCAGCAGCGAGAGTTCGAACGACCGCGACGAGTCGGCGGTGGGCGGCATTGGTGTCCATCATAGCGCCCTCGTTTGCCTAACCATCAGACTCACCTGCATGACCGCCCTAAGAACTTAAAGTCATGCGAAACGAGTGATTTCCTCCCGGTCGTGGGCCGCGTTTCATTCAGCGGCCTTTAGGCTGGGTCATAATTATACTTTTTCAAACGGTTGCGTGCAGATTCTCTTTCCTCGTCTGTGAATAGTGGGTGCCATGCAGGCTTTAAGACAAGGGCCTCAATTGTGAGGTCTAATCTGCCGCGTTCCCACATCGCGATGTAGCCCTCGGTAACTCTCTCGGTGGCAAGCAATACTTGGGCAGTTCGTAGCCCCCCGATTTCGTGGAACATGTGAAGGACGCGTTTAGCATCGTACTTGGCTTCATTTAGGGCGCGGCGGTATGCATCCAGGAATGCATCATCGAACCGTTGCTGGAGATCGTCGGTCATCGATTTATCCTCTACTAGCCCACACCCAATTGGAAGGGTCTCGGATAGTCGAAAGCGTAGTGGTCAGTAGTGACGATCGCTGTCCAACGCAGTTCAGCCTCGGCACACTCGTGCAACGCCATCGGCTTCATGGATACCGCTCCCGCAAACCGACCAACACTTCGTCAACGGACCGGCTGACCGCATGGCCGCTGCGAATCTCGGCCACGCGACGAGCGATCTCGACCCGCCATGCCGCCTCAGCTCCCTCATCTTCAGGCTCCATGGAAGTAAGGAGGAAGTAGGCGAGGTCGGCTCGTTCCGACAACGTAAGGGCACCGGTGCTCGATTTGAGCTGCTCGACAGTTTCGGTCATAAGAACCTCCGGTTTTGTGGCGAGGTCATTGTACTTTCGCGATTGCCCCGTTGTAAGTGCGGGTGAGTGTGTGGCGCCTACCCGGAGTCTGCGGGGCGTCCGCGCAACACACCCACCCCGGCAAAGTCCCTCGCGGGGGCTGTTGTGGTGCGGGCCGTGGCGCGGACTCGTAAAAGTCGCCGACTGTCGCGGCCCTAAGCGCCGGTGCATTTGCACTCTGGACCCGTCGCATTGGAGGGTGGTATAATGCTGTTGGCGACAATACCCAGGGGTGAGAATGTGATAGTTGCGGTAGCACCAGAAGTGATTCGGAAAACACCTGGCGTTTGTGGCGGTGAGGCTTGTATTGCCGATCGGCGCATTGCTGTTTGGATGTTGGTCAATGCGCGACGTCAGGGCAGCACCGACTCGGATGTGTTCGAATCGTACGACCCACCTTTGACACTGGCCGATTTGCACGCCTCATGAGAATACTATGTCGTTCACACGAAAGAAATTGACGAAGCCATTGATCGCAATGAACAAAATTGAAGTATATGGCCGCGCTATTCGCTGATTGAATTGCCAGATAGACTTAACCAAATGCCCGACGGCAATGCTAACTTGGGAATCACGGCGGCCTTTTCTTCCGGGCAAGTGGCAGAGTTGTTGCCGCTGGTTTATGCGGAGTTACGCCGACTGGCGACCGCTCGACTCGCGGCAGAGAAACCAGGGCAGACGCTGGAACCTACCGCACTGGTTCATGAGGCTTACGTGCGCTTGTTAGGTAGTGAAAACTTGCAAAAGTGGGACAATCGCGGGCACTTCTTCGCGGCGGCGGCCGAGGCCATGCGGCGCATCCTCGTGGAAAACGCCCGCCGCAAACGAACGCAAAAGCGCGGCGGCGGCCAGGGCCGCGTGGACATCGACATCAATGCGGTGGCCGAACCGGCCCGTGAGCAAGAACTCCTCGCCGTCCATGAAGCGTTGAACCTGCTCGCGGAGGCCGACCCACAGGCCGCGGAACTCGTGAAACTTCGCTATTTCGTGGGTTTGCCCATTCCCGAAGCAGCCGAGGTACTTGGCATTTCGCCGCGGACCGCGGACCGGTTGTGGGCCTATGCCCGGGCGTGGCTGAGGGCTTCAATGACCCAGTAACGGTCGCTGTCACGGCAACAATAATCGAAGTTGGCGTGAATTCGTCTCCGATTTCGCATAGATCACTGACGGAAACGGAGCGACTTCAGCTTGGTGATGCAGCGCATATGAGTGAACGTGAACTTTTCATGGCGGCGTTGGAATTCGACGATCCGATTGCGCGCGCCAATCATTTGGATCAGGCTTGTTTCGGCAACGACAGTTTACGACAACGAATTGATGAATTACTGCGCGCATTTGAGCAAGGCAAAAGCTTCATGGCCGAACCGGCCACGGGGCTGACGGCGGCCAGCGACGTTGGCAGCAAGGCGGTTTACGAAGAACTCGGCAACAATATCGGGCCGTACAAGTTGCTGGAACGACTCGGCGAAGGCGGCATGGGCGTGGTCTTCCTCGCCGAACAGTTTGAGCCGCTACGCCGTCAAGTGGCGATCAAGATCATCAAGTCCGGGCCGAAGTCGGCCCACGCATTGCATCGATTCGAAGCCGAGCGACATGCCCTGGCTCTGATGGATCATCCCAACATCGCCAAAGTGTTCGATGCCGGGACGACTGACAACGGCCGGCCTTACTTCGTCATGGAACTGGTTCAGGGCATCTCGATTACGAAGTATTGCGACCAGGAACAGCTGACGCCGAAGGAACGGCTTGAACTTGTCATCCCCGTCTGCCAGGCCGTGCAACACGCGCACCAGAAGGGAATCATCCATCGCGACCTCAAACCATCGAATGTGTTGATCGCTGTTTATGATGGCAGGCCCGTGCCCAAAGTGATTGATTTCGGCGTTGCCAAAGCTATCGGGTCGCCGTTCTCGGAACAAGGACCGATTACGGAAGTCGGCACGTTTATCGGCACGTTGGAATACATGGCCCCGGAGCAAGCTGAGTTCAACAACTTGGATATCGATACACGGGCCGACATCTATTCACTGGGGGTGTTGCTGTACGAATTGTTGACTGGCGCACCGCCGTTTTCGAGCAAGCAGTTGCGAAGTGCCGCCTTCACCGAAATGTTGCGACTGATCCGCGAGGTCGAGCCGCCACGACTTGGGACGAAACTTTCGTCGTCAGACGAGTTGCCGTCGATTGCCGCGGTTCGAAAGTTGGAGCCGAAGCAACTGACAAAATTGGTGCATGGCGAGTTGGACTGGATCGTGATGAAGTGCTTGGAGAAGGAACGCCACCGTCGCTATGAAACTGCCAATGCGCTGGCGCTCGACCTGCACCGGTATCTAGCGGATGAACCGGTGCTCGCGGGTCCACCAACGGCGTGGTATCGGATGAGGAAGTTCGTCCGTCGCAATAAGAGCCCCGTATTGGCGGCGTGCCTAGTGCTTTTGGCGCTGATGGGTGGCATTATCGGCACGACGCTTGGATTGATCGAAGCGCGCCGGCAACGCGACACGGCCGAGGCCGCCGTTGCTGCGGAGAAAATTGCAAAAACGACAGCCGAGACGCGCGAGGCCGAGACTCGGTCAGTTCTGAAGTTCGTGGAGAATCAGGTCTTCGCCGCTGCCAGGCCGGAAGGGCAAGATGGTGGACTCGGCCGCGGGGTGACGCTCCGCAAGGCGATCGAAGCCGCTGTGCCGTTCGTGGAAAAGAGCTTTGCGAACGAGCCACTCATTGAAGCACGGCTGCGGATGACGTTGGGAGTGTCGTTCTATCACCTGGGCAATTCGAAAGAGGCGGCGGAACAAATCCTGAAGGCACGTTTGCTTTACGCCAAGCACCTCGGGCCAAATCATATCGACACCCTCAAAAGCATGTCGAACCTGGGCACCATGTATTCCGACCTTGGTCGGCACGTCGAGGCACTCAAACTCCAAGAAGAGGCACTGACGCTGCGCCAGGCCAATCTCGGCCCTGATCACATCGACACGCTCCAAAGTATGTTGAACTTGGGCAATAGCTACAGCGACCTTGGCCGGCACGCCGAGGCCCTCAGTCTCCGGCAAAAGACGGTGGCGCTGCAGAAAGCCAAACTGGGCCCGGATCACGTCGACACGCTCAAAAGCATGAACAATCTCGCCCTGAGCTACCACTTCCTTGGTCGGTATACTGAGGCACTTCAGCTTCGAGAGGAAACGTTGGCGCTCATGAAGGTCAAGTTTGGCCCCGACCACCCTATCACGCTTGCGAACATGACGGGCGTGGCCATCA
>JANLTA010000089.1:0-5398 GCA_031362705.1 Gemmataceae bacterium
AGCGCTTCTTTTTGAAACATGGTCACATAGGCGTAGCCGCCGGCAAAACGCACGAACACCGGCAGCGGCATGTCGGGTATCGCCAACGAATAGAAGTTGTCTTCGATCTTGTCGGCTTTGACTTCGTACTTGCCCACGAACGCGAGCACGGCCTTTTCGTCTGCGACCGGCAACATGGCCACCACGGTCGATTCGGTCACGTCAGCCGCGACAAACGCGTACGCCCCGAATGGCTTTTTCGTGTCGATGCCCGAAGCGGCCAGGTTGTCCAGACCCAGCATCTCGAGCATCTTCGCTTCGAGTTCCTTCGGATCCTCTATGTGTCCGAACTTCTTGGCTAGGTACCTGACTTCATCCAATAACCGGTCAACGGGCTGCACTCGGACGACCAGTGTCGGCGTCGCACCGGCAGCGTCTGGCGCTGGTGCGGTCGAAGATGGCAGCGTGGTGGGGAAGATTAAGACGAAAGTTGTCAGGAACATGCGCCGCAACATGGACGTGGCCCTCAAAGGGAACAAAAACCGGACGACCGGCCAACATTAGGGTAAGAGAACCAACGGGCAACGGCATCGAAACCGCCGGTCACAACACGTTCCTCATAAAATACCGTGGATGTCCGTACCAATCTCACTTCCGTTGGACCATGCACCGCCGGCCGTCGCTGCCCCGCGGACCGTGTTGGATCATGTCGATGAGCTGACCGTTTGGCTTGCTGAGCGCGGCCAACCGGCGTTGCGCGTCAAGCAAATACGCCGACAGATCCTCGCCAACCGGGTGGACACGTTTGCCGCGATGACCGACTTGCCCAAGGCACTGCGCGACGAGTTGACGAACGACTGGTCGGTTTTCAGCACGAAGATCGATGCTTGCCACACGGCAAACGACGGCACCCGCAAACTGCTCTTGCACTTGCACGATGGCCGGCTGATCGAATGCGTGCTGCTTGGCGAAGCCGACCGCCGCACCGCGTGCATCAGCACGCAAGTCGGCTGCGGCATGGGCTGCGTGTTTTGCGCCAGCGGCCTGGATGGCGTGGCCCGCAACCTCACAGCCGGCGAGATTCTCGAACAACTGGTGCAACTGCGCAACCTGTTGCCCGCAGAAGAACGACTCACACATTGCGTGGTCATGGGCATGGGCGAGCCGCTGGCCAACCTGCCGGCATTGCTTGAAGCGTTAGCGACCGCTGGCCGCAAGGATGCTCTCGATCTCGGCGCTCGCCGCATCACAATTTCCACTGTCGGCCTGCCGGCCAAGATTCGCCAACTGGCCGAAACGGGCAAGCAGTATCATCTGGCCGTTTCACTGCATGCACCAGACGATGCGTTGCGCAACACCATCGTCCCGACCAACGATCGCATGGGCATCGACGCGATCATGGCCGCCGCCGACGCCTTTTATGCCCGCACCGGCCGCCAAGTGACTTATGAATACGTCCTGCTTGGCGGCCTGAACGACACACCGCGTGAGTCGAGCAAACTGGCAACGCTGCTGCGCGGCCGACAAGCACATGTGAACCTCATCCCCTTCAACGCCGTCGATGGCTTGAACTACCGCCGCCCGGACAACGATGCCGTGCAGCACTTCGTGGACACTCTGCGTAATGCCGGTATCAGCGCCAAGGTGCGCAAGACCAAAGGCGGCGACATTGCGGCCGCCTGCGGGCAGTTGCGGCGGCGAGCAGAGCAATTAGATTCGCATGTGACCAACCCGTCATGATAATTGATGGGATCAGCAGCAAACTACGCGAGTATTTGCATGACCTTTACGGTTCATTGATGGCCGAATGGAAATCTCCACGTCCTGATGCAAACGGTTGAGAAACTTCAAAAGCCGATCAACCGTGAATCCCTCCAATTTGCCGCGCGTGAGATCGGACACCTTTGGTTGGGCCACTTTGAGAATCGCGGCTGCTTCGACCTGACTGAGTTTTCGCTCGCGCACCAACTCGCAAATGCGGTGGGCCAGATTGGCTTTGGCCAGGGCAATCCCGGGATCCGGAACGCCCAGATCGGCAAAGACGTTGCCGCTGCTTGGCCGTACAGATTCAGGCTTCCGTATCTGTTTGGATTTTGCGCCATTCCTCATGATGCTCCCTCGCTAGATGGAGACGCCTGTCAATCAGATCGATCTCATGCTTCGGCGTCTTGGCCCCGCTCTTTGACTTCTTTTGAAATGCGTGGAGCACGTACACCACGCCGCGGAATCGCACAGTGTAGACGCCCCGATACGCGTCGCCATCATAGTCCGACACAACCTCAAGTACGCTCGCGCCACCAAAACCCTTCAAGGGCTTGGCGGAAACGTGTTTGCCACCTTTTTGTGCCTGGCGGAGCGCGAAGCCAATCACACGCTTCACAGCAAGCGGAAAGGCTGAGAGGTCATCAAGACTGGATCCGATCCAAAACAGGGGTTTATCCTGGATCGCATCACCTTCGACTGACCCCTCACCTCCGTTCATGACCCATTATCCCATTTTTGGTATAAACTGTCAAGGAGTGACAACGCGACAAGGTCTTCATCAATAAGACAGCCGGTCTGATGGCGCAAAGTTACGTGCTGTACAACACCTGCGGTGCGCGTATCGTCAGTCAATAACCACCGTTAACGAGCCGCCGGGTTCATCCCGGCGGGTATAGGACTTGAAAAAAAACACCCGCCGGGATGAACCCTGCGGCTCACCAAACGGTTGGTCTATTCCTTCTTCCCCGCCTCCAACTTCAACTCAAAGCACGCAGCAACCCGATCGTTACGCACAAATAGTTTGCCGTTGGCGATGACGGGGTGATTCCAGGTTTTGCCCTCAAGGGCTTTGAAGCGGGCCAGTTCCTTGCATTTGTCGGGACTGGCTTCAACGAGGGCGACATCGCCTTTTTCGCATTGCACCAGAAGCAGACCTTGATCGGCCAGTAGCAGCACCTGGCCATTGTCGTAGCCGCGCTCTTTCCACATGCGCTTGCCATCTTTGAGACTTACGCAAATGAGTTTGCCCGTGTCAAAACCATATGCGTGGTCCTTGTAAATCACGAGGTCGTTGTAATACGGACTGAAAGCGTTAGTGCTCCACACTTTTGTAGGTTCCCACTTACTGCCATCGTAGGTTACGTGGACGCGATGCGTGCCCAAACCAAATCCAGTTCCGATCAACAGGTCAGTGTCGCTGAGGATGGTGGGTTGGACAACTCGATTGATACCATCATCCAGCTTCCATTCGTAATTCCATAGTTCTTTGCCATTGGCGGGATCGAATGATGTCAGACCATTGCCGGCGGAAACGACGATCTGTTCGACATCGTTGAGCCGCGATAGTTGCGTGGAGCAATAGCTGGACCTACCATTTCCGGACGTCCACGCCGGCTCGCCGGTGTCTGCGCGATAAGCCAGAACGCTTTTGTCGTCCGGTGCCTCGTCGGCCGTGGCTTTCTTTTCCGGACCGCCGCAAAAGACGGTGACGATCCCCTTCGCTACCAGCGGCGACGAGGAAAAGCCCCAATCCGGTATCTTGGCCTTTGAGTCGTCAACGATGTTGCGCGACCACAGCTTGTTACCGGTTGCGGCATCCAGACAATTGAGCCGGCCTTTCGAACCCATCGTATAGAGTTTGCCCTCGAAGAACGTTGGCGTAGCTCGCGGCCCGGCACCGCCGATCGGATCCCAAAATCGTTCGGCATCGTGGTGCACCCAGATTGTTTTCCCCGTGTTCGCGTCGTAGCACACGATGGCTTCTTTCTGGTCATGCTGTTCCTGCGTAAAGACCCGATCGCTCACCACGCAAAACGATGACCAGCCTGGGCCGACGTCATGCCGCCACAGCTCGCGAGGCGGATTGTCCTTCCAATTCGAATTGATGGTCACACCGGCCAGTCGGCTATCGCGATTCGAGCCACGGAAGCCCGGCCAATCGCCTGCTTGCAATTCCAGCGGTTTCGCCGATTCGACTGGCGCGGTCTTGGCAGTCAACTTCGCGATATCAGCGCGGGCCAGGTATGTTTCCTCGGCCGAAGGATTCCAACGAAACGACATCTCCTGCGCAAAATACCCGTCCGTACCCTCGAGGCGAATCGTGGTATAGAAGGCAAACGTCGCCATGATTGCCAATAACAATCCCACACGGCGCGTCGGCCAACTCATCTTCTGACTCAAGAACAGCCAACCGACCGCGACCGTCATGACCATCGTCGGCACGAACATCAGGAAAAACATGTTTTGGTAGCTCTTATCACTTAGCAAATAAGCCACCAATCCCATGGCGATGGCAACACCGAGGATGCCTAAGCGATCAGCCCAACTGACGCGGGTGAAGAACAGCCACCACACCAGAAAAGCAACTTGCATGGCCATGCCGCCGAACATCATGATCATCATGTGTTCCATCGTGCCCGGAATGATCCAACCGGGTACGAGGCTGGATGCCCAAAGCAAAATGACAATGACCACGCCGGGCCAGAGGCGCAACGTTCGGGCCGGCGCGGCCTGCGAATTGTAGGTGTTCACTTGAGTATTCCAATTGAGGACGTTTATTGACTTCCACTGTGAATGGTTATTCTACCCGCAAACCGGCAACGATGCCATGTCCGTTGCGGCAATGCCAACCGAGTCAATTCGGCACAGGAATTCCATCGTCTGCGGCCCCGACTTCGTCAAGTGGCACCCCCGTCGCGTTATCGTCGAATTCGCCTTCCCATCGGGCCATGACGCAGGTGGCCAGGCAATTACCGATCAGGTTCACCGTCGTGCGAGCCATGTCCATGAGTTCATCGACGCCGAGGATGACGGCCACCGCTTCCAGCGGCAGGCCGAACGACGCCAAGGTGCCCGACAGGATCACCAGAGATGCCCGTGGCACGGCGGCGACGCCCTTGCTGGTGACCATCAGCGTGAGCATCATCACGAGTTGCTGGCCCCAGCTCATTTCCACGCCGGCCGCCTGCGCGGCGAATACCGACGCAACAGCCAGATACAGTGTCGTGCCATCGAGATTGAACGAATACCCCGTCGGCATCACGAAAGCGACGATGCGCCGCGGCACGCCGATGGATTGCATGGCCAACATCGCCTTGGGCAATGCCGCTTCTGATGATGTGGTGGAAAATGCAATCAGCGCGGGTTCTTTGACCGCGCGAGCGAATTTCCGCCATGGTACTCGCGCGAAGTAAGCAACTGGCAACAATACCAACACCATGAACAAAACGAGCGCACCATAAAGCGTAAGAATCAGCACGCCGAGATTCTTCAACACGCCGATGCCGCTGTGGCCAACGGTGACGGCGATGGCCGCCCCGATGCCGATCGGTGCGTAGTTCATGACCAGCCCGGTGAACTTGAACATCACCTCGGCCAGAGCTTCCAAGCCAGTGAGCATGAACTCCTTGGGCCGGCCTCGGACCTGCGTGACGGC
>JANLTA010000110.1:0-4197 GCA_031362705.1 Gemmataceae bacterium
GACATCTGCGACTGCAGCCAGGCCGTAGCCTCAGCCGCGTCGGCACAGACCGCCGCAGCGTCATGCTCAGGCGACCGCCGGTAATCGACGCTGACGACGGTTGCGCCGAGCCGCTGCGCCAGATGCGCACAAAGGCGGTCATGCGTGACGAGGTCGCCGACCACCCAGCCGCCGCCGTGGAAGTAGGCCATCAGTGAATCGGCGGCAGCGGACTCCAGTTGGTACCGGCGTGCCGCCAGCGTGCGGCCCGTGAGCGGAATCGACAGCGCTTGGATCAGCACGCCGGGGATCGGCTCGCCATCGATGAGCGCGCACGAGTCGAGGTAGCTGTGGCGTCGATCGGCCACCGACATGCCGGGGCCGTGCAGCCCGCTTTGTGGATAGGCCATCGCCAATTCGCCGATGCGGGCGAGCCAGTCGCGCATGGCCGGGTGCAGATCCTGAGGCGTCGGCATGGCGGACATGGTATTCACTTGACGAGGTGGCGGCAGTTGCGGCAACGCCGTGTGCATCGCCCGAGGCTGGTCAATTGTTGAGGCCGACAGATCTGGGGATGTTCAGAGTGGATTGACTCACTTCGATGAATTGGCAATCGAAGCCAACGCCAACGCTCGCATCACCTCGTAACCGCTGGCATTCGGGTGGACCCCGTCGCGCGTCAAAGCTTCTTTCATCGATCCGTCGCTGGCAGTCATTGCGCTGTGATAGTCGACATACGTGAGGGCGCGGTCCTTCGCAAACTGTCTCAGCCAGAGGTTGAGCGCATAAATCTCTCTGGCCGGATCTATCCTTTCCCGCCAGGGTGTATCTTGCCGCCAGGTAAACTTTGCAGCGGGAGGGATGCTTCCCAATATGACCCTGATGTTGTGGGCCTTTGCCAAGTCGGCCATCGCCAGAATGTTGTTCTTGTAACTCTCCGCATCCATCGCTCCTGGATTGCCGGCCACGTCATTTGTCCCGACGACAATGTGAACGGCTCTTGGGCGAATCGTGACAACGTCTTGATAAAAGCGAAGCAAGAGCTGAGCTGAAGTTTGTCCACCGATACCACGGTTGACGAATCTGCGGTCAAAAAAGCTGGCATCGGCTTTCGCCCAGTTTTCGGTGATTGAATCCCCGATGAAGACAACATCAGGTGCGGGAGAGTTGCTTGCAGATTGGTTATCAGCCCTGTAGCGGCACAACCAAGGCCAGTCGATCGGGTCGCGGATCATGGTCGTCCCGGGTGTTGAACCCGGCGGCTTTGTGGCGGGCATGTACACACCCGTCACGGTCGGCGGCTGGTCGCCTCGGGGTGCCACCCGCAGATCACAACCGCTCACCGCCTGCTGTGTCGAACCCGACGTTTGGGCGCGGACGATAGCGATGTCGGTCATCGAAAGGCAGGCCAGCACCAAAGCCAGCACTATTCCAGACCTGTGACAGATTCTGGCCCTTTCATTGTCTGTTTGACTAAACATCGCTGATGCGCGCATCACTCTTCCTTCGTCATAGAAGACAAGCATGCCAGTGGCGCCGCTTGCGCCAGCGCCACTGGTTTCAATCAACGTGCTGCGACTTGCTATTTAAACTTCGCGACAAGATTTACACCAAAGTGCCGGTCGGCATCACGCGGAATGTGCAGCCTCTGAAGATTAGTGGTGTTGAGCTGAATGTAGCTCTTGTCAGTGATGTTGCGTGCAAGGAACGTCACACGGTATGTATCCTTTTGGTCAGAAAAACCGACGCTGGCATTCCATAGGCCGTAGCTGTTGATCGGCCCACCCTCACCAAGATCCGAGAACTGTTTGTCGGTCCAGTTGTAAGTCGTTCTGAGATACACCCGGGCATTCATCCCGGCCGCGCTGAGTGAGGTCTCGTAGCCAGTGCCCAGCGCCACATTCAACTTGGGTGACAGTGGCAGACGCGTGCCGTTGCGTGCATCCGGCGCATTGGTGAGCGGGTTGGGATTGAAGACACGGACCCTTGCATCGGCATAGGCCAGGTTGAGGTTGATATCCCAGTCCCGGGTTGGTTTGACCAGGGCATCAATCTCAAAGCCTGTGGTTCGCACCTTGCCGGCGTTCGTCAAGTTGGTGATCAAACCGCCGTTCAGTAGAACGAAGTTGGCGGCCTGGAAGCCCTTGTAGTCAGCTTGGAACACCGCGACGTTCAACTGGATACGCCGGTTCGCGAACAGCGACTTCACCCCAATTTCAAAGGCGTCCGACGTTTCTTCATCAACCGGCGTCGAATTGACGGGCCGCGTATGGTTGAAGAAAACGTTGAATGCTGGGCCTTTGTAGCCCCGTGTATAACTCGCATAGGCGCCGACATTGTCGGAGATGTCGTACTGGGCTACCGCCTTGCCCGAGAAATTGTTGTTGCTGGAGGCGTCGCTGGAAACATTGGTGCCGTTGCCGCCACTTGCGATCAAGCCGCCCGCTGGGTTGCTGGTCAGAGCGGGCCCAACCGCCGGCAGACCATTGGTTGCGTTGAATGAGGGCGCTCGTGTGTGAACGTAAGAGACCGTGTCACGCGTCCAACGCAGCCCCCCAGTGAATCGCAATTCATCGCTGAAGTTATACGTTGACTGCCCAAATAGCGCATAGTTTTTGACGGCAATCGTGCTTGTCGACGTCGCTGTAGGAAACAGTGTATTCACTGTGTCGGAAAGATTGCAGGGTCTGCCCCCCGTAATAGGATCGACCGGCAGTGTGGACGTTGCACACGTGATATCTTGCCGAGTAAACCGATCGGTGTTATTCGACTGCCAATAGAAGGCGCCAACTTGATAAACCAACGCTTTCGATTGATTCGATGCAAGCCGCAGTTCTAGCGAAGATTGTTTCGCTGTTTGGTGCCCGTTGTCATGCAATTGGGCGGTGCCCACAATCGCCCGAGGCAAGAAGTCACCTTCGCGGATTTCAGTGTTGCCGAATTTTCGATAGCCAGCAATCGCAGTCAATTGGTGGTCACCCAGAACCTTGAAATCGCCCTGCGCCGTGAGACTCCACTGATCCCCGATAGTTCTAGACACGAGATTGTGATTCACAAACCTCTGATTTTCCGCAAGCGCAACTCCACCGGGAAGCTTCATTTCCGCATCCACCACCGCGCCACGAGTAGCGCCGGTGACTTCACCGCAACAATTGTCGTCCGCTTTGACATAGTCAGCGATAAAGCGGAACTTCGCGGCGTCACTCAGCTTCCAATCGAGCAGCCCGCGGAGCGAGCTGTGCTCATATCCATTGATTTTCTCGTTCGAAAAAACGTTGGTGATATTTCCATCATAAGTGCTGTAGGAGCCGGTCAACCTGCCCGTAAGGTTTTCTGTGAGCGGCCCAGCCACAGATAGCTTGCTGCGATATTCATTACCCTGATATGCGGAGAGACTCAATTCTCCTTCAAACGTCTTGGTTCCGCCTTTGGAAATTATATTGATAAGGCCGGCGGACGCGTTCTTGCCGAACAGGGTGCCTTGCGGCCCGCGCAGAACTTCTATTCGTTCGACATCCATAAAGTCGGAAAAGGCTTGCCCCGAGCGGCTTAGGACGATTCCATCGACAACTGTGGACACGCTGGGTTCGGCGGCCAGCGAAAAAGTGATGGTTCCGACACCCCGCAAAAAGACTGCCGAATTGGCTTGGGTGGTGCCCTTGCGCAGCGTCAACGAAGGCACCATTTCGACCAGTCCTTCGACGCCGCGAAGGGGCGCATTGGCTAGCGCCGCACCGCTAACTGCGGTCACTGCGATCGGCACGTCCTGCAGATTCTGCAAGACCTTTTGCGCGGTAACAGTAACGATCTCGATACCGTCTGGGTTCGCGGCCGGTGGTGCTGCCGGCGCGGCTGTCTGCGCCATGGCGGGTGCTGCAAAGGCAAGCGCAAGCCCACTGACCAGAAGCGTCAGCTTGAAATGCCTGGGGTTTGATTTCGGAAGCGACATTTGTAACCTTTCTTTGGACGACAGTGAGATCTCGATGATTTCTCGAGAGACGGCGAGAAGAAACACTTTAAGCAGGTCGGTACACGACCGCCCCAATCGGCGCGGCCTCGAGTAGCCGCGAGCGTTTGGCGGACGCGATGGTGACGATTTCAAGCTAACCGCTGTCCGCCGCAAGGGCCAGTTGGGCGACAGCCGAAGTGAATCCCAAGGCCATGCAGAAAGTGGGACGGACAGCGACAACGCCGCCAGCTGAGGGCGCGGCTGCGCAG
>JANLTA010000125.1:0-3467 GCA_031362705.1 Gemmataceae bacterium
AACCGACGATGTCCTTTCAGGATCTGGTACGCCACATGGTCTATAACGACCTTGAGCGGTTGTCGCCGGGCTATCAACTCGTGCGGGCGGCCGCCTGATCTGTGCGGGCGCGGCCATGCGTGTTCTCATCACCGGGGCAACAGGATTCGTCGGGCGACATCTGATCGAGCATTTTCAATCAGTCGGCGGCTATGAGCTACATGGCGTAGCACGGCAAGCAGTTCCATTTACAGTAAGCCTCAACTCGGTTGATCTCAACAACACTTCAGCCGTCACCGAGCTGTTGAAGCGCATCAAACCGGATGGCATTGTTCACCTGGCCGGGTTCGCTAGTGTTGCGCAATCGTTTGACGACCCACAAGCGGCGTGGACCGGCAACCTTGGTGCGACGCAGAGTTTGTTTCGTGCAGTGGCGGCGTGGGGTGGACAACCACGCATTTTGTTTGTCAGCAGCGGCGCGGTGTATGGCAACTCGCTGGCGACTGCTAATCCATGTTCCGAAGAGACGCCGTTGCGTCCCGACACGCCTTATGCTGCGAGTAAGGCGGCGGCCGATCTATCCGCGTATCAAGCGTTCTGTTACCCCGGATTGCAAGTGATCCGCGTTCGGCCATTCAACCAGATCGGGCCGGGGCAGGGGAGTGGTTACTCGATTTCCGGATTCGCCGAGCGCATCGCAAAGATGGAGCGCGGTTCACTGCCTCCTGTATTGGAGACGGCCAACCTGGATATGGAACGTGACATGACCGATGTGCGCGATATGGTGCGCGCCTATGGACTGTTGTTGGAACGCGGCGAACCCGGCGAGGTTTACAATGCGGCTACGGAACGACCTATTTCGATGCGCACGGCCACGCAAACGTTGCTGGACTATGCCAAAAAGCCGATCGAATTGCGGGAAGACAAAAGCCGGCGGAGGCCGGCTGATGTGCAAGTCATGCGTGTAAGTACCCGCAAACTGCGGGCGGCAACAGGCTGGTCGCCGGTCATTCCATTTGAGCAATCGCTAGCTGACATCATGGACGACTGGCGACGGCGAGTCGCTTGAATGGTCGGATTCTGCAAGGTTTAACGAGGCCGGCGATTCGGGTTCTAGCCACGACTCCCCGACCAGCCGTTGCACTGTAACATCTTCACGCTATAACGGATGGATGCGCGGGCGGCCCAGCCTCGTGCCCGAAACTGGACCATACGAATGGCGGGCACGGCGACCGTCGGCAAAGGGGCGGCGATGGAAAAAAAGCTCTGCATCGCCTCAATGTCGGTGGCGGCCCTTTTGCTATTGGCCTTCATTATCGATATCCCGCTGGGCTTTCCCTTCGGCGGCGGCTCCACGTTCCTGATGATCGACATCGTCGGTGCCATCGTCGGCGCGCTGCTGTTGTATTTATCATGGAATGCACTGAAAGACCTTTTGTAACTGCTTGGCCCGTTTTTGTTTTAACCTTCCACCAACTCATCCGCTTCCGGCACATCCTCATCCACCGTATCGTTGCGCCCTGCCCAGTTGCACATGGCGATACCAAAAAAGTAAAGGCCCACGAGCGGAACCCACATTAGGAGCATCGAAAGTGCATCCGGCGACGGCGTGATGATGGCACATAGCACGGCCAGGAGGAACGCCGCCATTCGCCAATTCCTCCAATAGGTTGCCACCGTCATGATGCCGATGCGTTCCAGTGCGAGCATCACGAGCGGTGTTTGAAACGAAATGCCAAACACCAGCGGCATCATGATGGCGAAGCCCAGCCATTCGTTGAGTCGCAAATCCGGCGTGAAACCCATCCAGTCGTTGAACCAGAGCAGTGCCTCGATGGATTTGGGAATCACAGCGAATTGACACAGGGCGACGCCGCCCAGAAACAGGCCCAGGCTCATCGGTAGGTACTTGTGAATGTACTTCTTTTCGTTCGGATACATGCCGGCAGCCACGAATGCCCACGCCTGACCGAACACCCACGGGCTGGCCAAGACTAGGCCGCAGAGCAAACTGATCTTGATGTACACCATCATGCTTTCAGTCACGCTGAGCGTCGAAAGCTCCGGCGGACGGATGACCTGATTGATGCCCTGGGATGCGTTGTAAGCCTGAATCGGATCAAGTTGCACGGTGACGTCGATCGGCGCTGCCGGTGGATTCTTGTCCCCCCGCAATGCCGCGATGGCCTCCGGGGAAAAGCGCATAGTGACCGGTTGCAATGCAGTCACAACTTTGGCATCGGCATCACCACGATCACTGTGAGCCACCAGACGCGACATGCGCCGCGCGTAAAACGCTTTGAGTTCTTGCTTCACCGGTGCTGTGATGACGCCGACCATCGGCTTGCCGATGCCGAACCACGGCAGCTCGAGAGCTAGCCCGATGGCGTCCAACACAAAGCCAATCATCAAAAAGAACACTAGACCTTTGATGGCGCTAATGAGCCGGGCGCGGAGTTCCTCCAGGTGTTCGCCGAAGGTCATGCGCGAGTCGGCAAACAGGTCATCGTCTTCGTCGGAATGTCGCGGCATTGGCACAAAATGGCGGCGGGGCAGGGGGGAGTGGTTCACTTCCGATCATCCTACGTTGCCGCGACTTTGGCCACAAGTCGCGGAGAATCGGCAAACTATTCGGGTTATCTCTGCCCGCCCATCTAATTCGTTATCGGGTCATTGCTTTGCGGTCGGATCGATGCCGTTCCACGGCCGAATCCCGATATACTTGGGCCGGGCATGGAAGCCGTGGCGTCAAGTCGGCGAGGGTTTAGCAATGAAACGGATTCTGCTCTTTGCGCTATTTGCGACGGCAACAGGTTGCCAATCGGACGGCGGCGGCTTAACTTACCGCAATTCGGATCGTGCAGACGATCCGCGGTACAGCATCGAAGAGCAGCAGCGTCGCGGCCGGGAACGCCTAGCCGTGGTGGAAGACGCGGACGGTTTGGCACCCAAGGCATTCGTCGATCGCCCCGGCGTGATGGGTCGCTAATCATTTGTGCTTTTCGGTGCGCCGCTGGGGGCCGCACCGTGAGCAAGACATCGTTATTCACATTTGCCTTCCTCGTCATCGGCTGTGCCACGGCTGAACGAATCGTGCCCGCACCCGTCGTACTGCCGAACGAGGGTGAGACGGTACCGTTTTCCGAATTGCACCCGAAGCTGCGACAGCTCGCCTGGAAAGCGACCGAGGCGTTTTATCGCGACGATTGGAAAGACCTCGGCGAGACTGCTCAGAGTCTGGACAAGGCCGCGCGGCTGTTGCGTGCCACCAAAGATGCGCCGACTCGATTGCAAACAACACTTGGCCCGAAGTGCGATGAGTTGACGAAGGAAAGCGGCCAATTGCGCGAAGCGACGCAGGCGGCGGCTATAGATCGCATCAGTGATCACTTGCAGCGGATCAATAACCTTGTGCGCGAACTTCGCCCGGAGGCGTGAACTCCCTATTTCAACGACATCAACGATGAAACTCGACTTGCCGTTCTGGT
>JANLTA010000138.1:0-2334 GCA_031362705.1 Gemmataceae bacterium
GAACAGTTCGTGGTGCCGTTCGACGCCCAGGATGTGATGACTGGCTACCCGGAGTTGATCCGCACGGCCGAGATGCCGGTGATGGACACATCCTGCGCGGCCCTTTTGGCCCTGGCCCGGGACGTGCACCGTCGGGGTTACAAAGTCGCGCTCACCGGCGAAGGCTCGGATGAATTCCTCGCCGGCTACCCGTGGTTCAAGGCCTTCAAAATTTTTGACGCCTTCAACAAGATACCGGGATTGCGTCTGGCGCAACATGTTCGCCGCGCGGTGACGAGGCTCTCCGGATTGCCCGTGTATCCGTGGTCCACGGTCACGCGCAACGACGCTGCCGTCTGCGGCTACGGGCCATGGAATGAAGTCTACGGCCTGATGAGTACATCGCGGTTGCTGTTCTATTCACAGCAGATGAACGAACAGGTCGGCGATTACAACTCCTACGAAGACCTTGGTTTCGACACGGCAAGAATGGCCAAGTGGCATCCGTTTAATCGTGGCCTGGCGCTGGGTGTACGTGTGATGCTGCCCGGGATGTTGCTGCAATGCAAAGGCGACCGCGTGGCGATGCACTCGTCGGTGGAGACTCGCTATCCGTTCCTTGACGACGACTTGATTAACTACTCGTGCCAACTGCATCCGCGCTGGAAGCTTCGCCGCTTCCGCGATAAGTACGTCGTCCGCAAGGCCGCCGAGAAGTGGTTGCCGCATGCCATTGCCCAGCGCAAGAAGGTGATGTTCCGCGCTCCAATGGATAGTTTCCATTTGGATAAGCTGCCGCCCTTTGTCGATCAGTTACTTTCGGATGAATCGCTGAAGAAGACCGGTTACTTCGACCCGGCGGCGGTGAAGGCATGGCGCGAGCGCTTGCCTGGCATGTCGCGCGTCGGCTTTACCCGCACTGGTGTCGAGATGGGCCTGGTCGCCGTCACGGCCACGCAATTGTGGCATCAGACTTTTATTGATAGCTCCATTGCCGACGTGCCCACGGCAACCGGGAGTAACAACCGCTTATCATCGTTTGGTCAAAATGGCGCGATGAACGCCGCCATGCACGAAGCGCGAGCCACGACCCACGAGGCACGATGAACTACGCCCTCACGACCCTCTGGTACGAACGGCAGCGCTACCTGCCCGGCGTCCTCGCAGTGGCCTTCTCCGCGCTGCTCATCGCGCTGCAGTGCGGACTGCTGTTGGGCCTGCTCTCGATCACGTCGATACCGATCGACTACACGCGCGCCGACATCTGGATCGGCTCGCAGGATATTCTCAGCGTAGACTTGGGGCAGAAAATCCCGATGTCGTTCGTCGGTCGTCTGTCGCCGGAGAACCCGGAGATTGATCCAACATCGATCGAGCCCTTCATCGAAGCCTTTGGTCAATGGAAGAAGCCAGCCGGCGGCACGTCCTTGTGCGTCGTCCTTGGCAGCAAACTCGAAGACGATGCCTGCGGTGCCATCCAGGCGCTGACCCCGGAACTGCGGCAACGGCTGACCGAACCTGATTCGGTGATCGTCGACACGTCGGAGATGAACCGGCTCGGCCTTACCACGGGCATCGGGCAGACTGCCGAGATCCTCGGCAAGAAGGTCCGCGTCGTTGGCCTTGTGACTGGTTACAAGAGCCTGGCCGGTGCTTATATCTTCTGTTCGCTGACGACCGCACGCAAGCTGCTGAGCTTGAAATCCGATCAAACGACTTACCTCCTGGCACGATGCTACGATCGCGCTAAAGCGCCGGTCGTGGCCCAGCGACTTCGCGAACGCTACGAGAACAACGTCGATTCAGAGAAGAAAAAAGATATGTCGGCCATGACCTCGGCCGAGTTTTCCTGGCGCTCGCAGATGCACTGGTTGAAAGCAACGATGGCTGGTGTGGCCATCGGTTACACGGCGATGCTTGGACTCCTGGTTGGTGCTGTGGTCACCAGTCAAACGCTGTACGCGGCCACCGTGGCTTCGATACGTGAGTTGGCGATCTTGCGAGCACTGGGCATTCCGCGCTGGCGGATGATGTCCGCCGTGTTGTCGCAATCATTTTGGGTCGGCATCATTGGCGTCATCGTGGCCGTGCCCACCATCTGGGGTATGTCGCGGCTGGCAGAGTTTGCCGGTGCCCGTGTGATGCTGCCGCATTGGTTGCTGGGGTCCGTGTTGAGCGTGACCCTCGCTACTGCTTTGCTAGCTGGCCTGTTCGCTCTGCGCTCGCTCCGCCATGTGGAGCCGGCCAACCTGCTTCGATGAGGACGCGAATGCGGATGATGATCGACGACACCATTATCGGCGGCCATAATCTGGTCCGCATGTTCGGCGACGGTGATTCGCAGACCACCGCCGT
>JANLTA010000145.1:0-1832 GCA_031362705.1 Gemmataceae bacterium
TGATTCGCCGCTTCGGCCTGACCAACTGAGGATCCATTATGTCATCCCGCGCAATCCGCCTGCTTCACGTTGAAGACGACGCCATTCAACGCAAACTCCTGCAAGCCCATCTCGGCAAATTGGGTGGTTTGCGCTTTGAACTGACCGCCGCCGAGAGCGAAGACGAGGCCATGGAGAAACTCGGCCACGGTTTCGATCTGGTGCTGCTTGACTATCACCTGACGCAGGGCAACGGCCTGGCGTGTCTCAAGCGCATTCGCAGCACCGACAATCGTTTGCCCATCATCGCCATCTCGGGTGTCGCCACGCCGGAGATCGCCGCGGAACTGCTGGAAGCCGGTGCAGATGACTATTTCAGCAAAGCCGAATTCGAGCCGGAAGCTTTTGGCCGCAGCGTCCGCGCTGCGCTGGCCCGCGCCGACGCCTGGAAGGCCCGCGCTCCCGACAACGACACCAAGGCGATGAGCAGTATTGTCGCATCATTCGAGACGCTTTGCGCCGACTACGCTGGCTTCGCCGACCCGAGCTTCCTGTTCCGCTTCGACAAGCTCGAAGAATCCGCCCGCGCGGCAAAGCTGACCTTCGCTCAAATGATGCGCGTCTTCGAAAGCGTCTGCGAACGCCTGGCCGGCGACAAAGACCACGCCCAATTCAAGCGCCTTCTGCGACCCATCATGCTGGAAATGGTGCTGCGTTTGTTCGAAGAAGTGCCGCGGGCGAAAGAAGTCAGGTGACAGGCGCAAGTATTTCCAACAATTCAATTGCCGGCTGGCCATCGCAATAGATGATTGCCAGCCGGCCCCAAGCATCAGTAGGTGCCGGCAATTCCAACTGCTCCGTCAACTGTTGATTCGTGTGCATCTTGAGAAATGCCATCGGCTCGATGCGCCGCAACACATCGTGTTCGATGAGGATTCGGCCCAACGGTGTTGCTTCAGTAAGAATCGCCTGCCGCACCGGCTTCGAACAGAGGTTTAACCGGATGCGAACGATGCCGAATTGGACGATGCGTCCCGTGGCCGCCACCGCCAACAGGATTTTGCGGGCGTAACTGTCACCATCGTGCTGTCGTTCCAGCACGCGGACATCGACCGGGCCGCCGTAAAACTCCTCGACCGTCACCGTCATATGATGCGGGTGAACCAGCAAATGCCGATACGGTTCCGGAATCGCCTCCGCGGTCACCACCTCGGCAGACGATGCGTCGTCGCCGAACAAGCGCGTCAAGTCTTCGATGCTCGGTCCAGTATCCGTAACCATTGCAGAACGTCTCACGTGACTTCTGAACGATTACAATAACAAACCCCTTGCTGAACGCGGAGACCAATGTGATAGCCGACAATGTGTTGCAACGACTGATTGAAACAGCAAAGGTCGCAAGTCAAAACGCTTATTGCCCGTACAGCGGCTTCCGCGTCGGTGCTGCGGTGCTCTGCGGCTCCAGCAAGTTGTTCGCTGGCTGCAATGTGGAAAACGCCTCATACGGCATGACCATCTGCGCCGAGCGCTCAGCAATGGCCGCCGCCATCACCGCCGGCGAAGCCAAGATTGAAGCCGTGGTAATCTACACGCCAACGCCAGCGCCGACCGCGCCCTGCGGTGCGTGCCGTCAAGCGCTCAACGAATTCGGCCCAGACATGGAGTGCATTTGCGTCTGCGACGGCACCGATGTCATTCGCATGACATTGGCGGAGTTATTGCCGGCCGCGTTCGGGCCGAAGAATCTCTTACCGGGCGTTGTCGTTTCGTAACAGTGGCGTGTCAATCGGTGGGTCTCGCAGACTCGACCCACCCTACGTCAGAACCGCCTTTGTAGGGTGGGTCGAGTCTGC
>JANLTA010000191.1:0-6823 GCA_031362705.1 Gemmataceae bacterium
ATCTTTTGCTGTCCATTTCCCGTCGATGGTGGCGGCCGTGTTCGTGTCGGCTCGCAGATTTATGGATTTGTCCCGGCAAAGATCGGGTCGATCTCAATCAACGGCGGTGCGGCCCAGCGTTCGAGGGTGACTTCAGTCGCGGTGACGTTTGATCAGATTGTCGATTTGCCCGCCGTCCCATCCACCGCATTCCGTCTGACGCGGCAAAACGATGGCGCGATACCCGCCCTGTCAGCCACAGTGAACAACAGCGGCTCCGGCACTGTCGTGACTTTGACCTTCACCGGCACGACTTCCGTCGATTTCGGATCGTTGGCCGACGGACGTTACACCTTGTCGGTATTTGCATCCCAAGTCAACGCTGGGAATTTTGACGGCAACGGTGACGGCCTTTATGGCGACAACTATAGCCTTGTCGGAAGCCCTGGAACTACCCTAAATCTGTTTCGATTCTACGGCGACTCCGATGGCAACGGCTCAGTCGCTGTCAACGACTTCATTGCATTTCGTTTTTCACTCGGATTGGCTAGCAATATCTTCGACTTCGACGATGACGGCTTCGTAACGGCCAGCGACTTCATCCAGTTCCGCCTGCGGTTTGGCGGGTCGATTTGACGGGGATGCGAGTCCTTCGCCGAGACTCTTTGTGCTTATGGTGGGGGCATGTCTTCGCGCTCCGCTGCGGAGTACCTTCGCGTCGCGGCTAAACGGGGTCTCGATTGGAGTGCATTCGCGTCGCGGCTAACGGGTGTCAAGTGTCGGGAAAGGTAATGCGCAGTGAGGGCGATTGTATTCTGTTCGAGTTCCATCCCACAAATTCCATTTGCTATCAAGATGCCATGTGCAATGAGAGTCATGTCGTCCGGCGCTAACGCGGAATGTTCTTAGGTGGTTCCTGCGAAAAAAGCGACAGTTTTTCTTGACATCGTGGTGCAGTCTGTTTTAATGTCCCAGTGTTCCCCCCAATTTCCTCGTTGGGACATTATTGCCACCTCTCGCTCTGGCGAAGTTGCGATGATGCCCAATCATCGGAGCGATCGGATGCGTCCTGCCTCCTTGACTGCGCGTCGATTTAACCCCCGTCGGCTGCGACTCGAGTCGCTCGAAGCGCGCGATGTTCCAAGCGCGAACTGGTATCCGCCATCGTTCTTTGTTGTTGGCACCGAAGCGGCCCCATCGGCGTCACCAATGTCACCGCCACGCCAACTCGGCCTGTCATACCTCGCCCGCCATGCCGGTGAGTTCAATCTCAACCGGTCCGACTTGCTGAACCCGAACATTACCAGCCAATACACCGACGCCGACAGCGGAACCACCTACATCTATGCCCGGCAAACCGTCGCCGGCCTCGATGTCGCGTGGTCTGACATGTCAATCGCCGTCGCGGCCGACGGTCACGTCATCAGCATCGGCGGCGGCTACGTACCGAACTTGGCCGGCCAACTCGCCGGCACTTCGATCGTGCCGCGAACTTCGCCTGCCGATGCGGTTCGGTATGCCGCCATCGAATTGGGCCTTCCCACCGACCACGTGCCGATCATCTCGACGGTGCCGACAGGTACGGATCAGCAATCGATGGTCTCGGCGCCGGCGATTTCGCTCGACGACATTCCGACGCGTCTTCAATGGGTGCCCACGGCCGACGGTAGCGCTGTGCTTGCCTGGCAGATGATTCTCCGCACGCCTGACGGCAACCATTGGTATGATCTGAGCGTTGGCGACAGCTCGCACTCGATCATTGCCGTGACCGACTGGATCGACGACGCTTCCTTCAACGTCGTGCCGCTACCAAATGAAAGCCCACAGGACGGCGGCTTCGCTGTGCTCAACAACCCGGAAGATCTCACGGCCTCGCCCTTCGGTTGGCACGATACCAACGGGGCGGCGGGCGCTGAATTCACGGACACCCGCGGCAACAACGTTGACTCACACCTGGACCGCAATAACGACAATGTCGCCGATCCGTCGCCGCCACGAACTTCAGGTGGGGCGACGCTCGACTTCAGCAGCTTCACGCTTGACCCGGCCCAGGCTCCGACCCTTCTTCAGAACCAGAACGTGGCGATGGTCAACCTGTTCTACATGAACAACATCATTCACGACATTCACTACAAGTATGGCTTCACCGAGGCGGCGGGTAATTTCCAGGTCAATAACTACGCCAAGGGTGGCTTGGCCAACGATGCCGTTCAGGCGGACGCCCAGGACGGCGGCGGAACGAATAACGCCAACTTCGCGACACCAGTCGACGGCAGCGCACCGCGCATGCAGATGTACCTCTTTACCACCGCCACGCCCAATCGCGATGGCGACCTCGACAACGGCATCATCATCCATGAATACGGCCACGGCGTTTCCAATCGACTCACCGGCGGACCGGGCAACTCCGGTGCCCTCAGCGCCACCCAAAGTGGCGGCATGGGTGAAGGCTGGAGCGATTGGTATGCCCTGATGCTCATGCAGCGACCCACCGACGCCATGAACGACGCCGTCCCCATCGGCACCTACGCCCTCAATCAGGCCCAGACCGGCGCGGGCATTCGCCGAAAACCGTACAGCTTCGATCTGACGGTCGATCCACTCGACTTCGATGCATACGGCACCACGGGCACGACCTCCTACGGCGTCACTCGCAGCACTGAAGTTCACAACAGTGGCGAACTCTGGGCCTCCGCCCTGTGGGACATCAACTGGCTGTTGATTAACAAATACGGCTACGATTCCAACCTTGCCACCGGTTACACGCCCGGCCCGCTGCCGGGTGGTGCCGGCAACAAATTGGCCCTGAAGCTCATCATGGACGCCATGAAGCTGCAACCGGCACTTCCTTCGTTCATTCAAGCTCGCGATGCCATCCTCGCCGCCGACATGGCGCTCAACGGCGGGGCCGACTTGCTGGAATTGTGGACGGCGTTCGCCCGCCGCGGTCTTGGGGCGAATGCCTCGACGGCCAATTCGAATGCGACCACCGTTACTGTTGACTACACGATCCCGCCAGCGGTGTTAGGTCTTCTCGTCAATAGCAGCGTGCCCGCCAACAATTCGGTCGTCTTGACCCACCCGGGCACCTATGTACTCAACACCAGCGGGATTCTGGACGGTGCGACGCTCGATGCCAGCGACCTGGTCGTTAACGGCAAGCCGGCCACGGGCTATTCCTACACGGCGGGAACCAAGACTGTTTCGTTCACGTTTGCCATCGATCCGGTGACGGCGGAAGGCCTGCAATCGATCTCGGTCGCTGCCGGAGCGTTCAATCAGCTCAGCGATGGCAAGCCGGTCTTCGCGTACAACGCCAGCTTCCGTTACGACGTGCTGCAGATGGCGGTTGTCTCCACCAGTCCGGTCGTCGGCGCGACCGTGCTGGTGCCGCTTACGACAATTGACGTCAACCTGAACGAGCCGGTCGATCCGGCCTCCGTCATTGCTTCCGACCTCGGCGTCTCGCAGGGGTCGGTGTCGTCTGTCGCCTTCCTCAACAGCAACCAGACCATTCGCTTCACGCTGACCGGGGCGACGACGGAGGGGGCGTTCAATGCAACGATTGCCGCGGGTGCCATCGCCGACGTGAACGGCAATGTCAACCTCGCATTTGCCGGCAGCTATCAACTCGACGTCGGCACGCGTGCATTCCCGCTGCCGTTGACTGCGATCAATCCGCTAGGCTCGGCCGTCTATCGCGGTTCGGCCACGGGAGTTGTGAGTTCAGGAGCAGACACCGATGATTTCACACTGCCGCTGAATGCAGGGCAAGTGCTGTCGCTGGTCATCACCTCTTCCGCGGCGTTGCGGGCTCGGGTGATCGTGCTGTCGCCGACGCTGGTGACTTTGGCGGACGTTTCGGCGAGTGTGGCCGGAGCTGCCATGGATGTACCGCCAATCGCCATTGCCGCCACCGGGACTTACACAATTCGGATGCTGAGCGTCGCCGCGACCAGCGGCAACTACGCGGTTCAAGCCAATTTGAACGCCGCGACCGAGACCGAGAGCATTGCCGGCGGCGGCGGCAATAACAAATCCATAACCGCCCAGAGCCTGACGCCAGCAACCGTGACGACAACGACGGCTCTCGGAAGCGCGACGCGCGCTACTGTCCTCGGCGTGGCGGATGGTGTGTCCAATTACACTGCCGCAGCCGTGACGTACGCCTTCGAGGAAATTGGCGGGACCGGTGCGACCATTCTCGCTTCACTTGACGACGATTTCGCGGCGATTCCGAACCCTTCACCTTCAACTTTTACGGTACGAACTATAACTCGCTGTTCGCCGCGACGAACGGCGTCTTGACGTTTGGCACCGGTAGCGCCGAATACATCAACGGCGACTTGACCGCCGCGCCGGCCGCACCCGCCATCGCCGTATTCTGGGACGACCTCTTCACCAGCGCCAGCGGCGTGAAATGGGAAGTCCGCGGTGCCAGCCCTGCCCGACGGCTGATCGTGGAATGGCAGAACGTCCGTTATTACGACGGCGCGGCGACGACACTGCTCTTCCAGGCTGTCCTGTTCGAAGGCTCCAACCAGATTCGCTTCAATTACTCTAACCTCGCAACCGCGACCGCCGGGCACGACAACGGTGCCAGCGCCACTGTCGGCGTGAAGGATGCGACCGGCGCGACAAGGCTGGTCCTCGCGAATGACAACGGTCCGAATGCATTCGTCGGCAACAGCAAGAGCACTGTGCTGACGCCCGGAAGCGGACTGGGGATCCCCGATTACTATTCGTTCTCCGCGACGGCGGGTCAGACGGTCTCGCTGGCTGTCAACGCCCTGCCCTCGGGCAACGCCAACGTGAGTTTGTTCGCCTCGGACGGCACGACCCTGCTCGCATCGGGGTCCGGCGGGCCGACGAACTTCAACAACTTCATCGCGAACTTCCCCATCATCACCGGAGGGATTTATTACGCGGTGGTCAGCGGCAGCCTCGACCAGGCGTATGCCATGTCGGTCGCAACCAACGCAGCAATCGACGCCGAACCGAATACGACGGCGGCGACCGCGCAGCCCCTCGGTGCATCGCGCGGCATTTATGGCCACGTTATCGGCGGCGCAGCGGCCGTGGCCTACAACTTTGAATCGGGGCTGGCAGGCTGGACGATCAACAACACCGTGCTCGGCACAGGCCTCTGGGCGCTATCCACTCGCCGTGGAGCCGAAGCCGGGCATTCTTCGACGACCAGCTTCTATTATGGACAAGAGATCGCCGGCACTTACGACAACGGTGCCGCGAACGCGGGCTCGATTACATCGCCGCAGTTCGTCGTCGGATCCGCGGACGTGTTCAATTTCAATTACGTCCTGCGCACCGAAAGCTCGACAAGCTTCGACACCGCGGACGTGCAAATCACGACGGACGGCGGAAGCAACTGGACCACGCTGATCGGCCGATCCACCGGGCTGGCCAATACGGCCACATGGGCACCAGTCAGCCTCAGCCTCGCAAGCTACAGCGGGCAGACGGCCAAGGTCCGTTTCCTGTTCAATACCGTCGATTTGACTGCCAACGCCTTCGAGGGCTGGTACGTCGATGATGTCACCATCGGCGGCAGTGCCAACGAGGATTGGTATTCGATCACCGTCCCGGCCGGGCAGAGCGCGATTCGGCTCGAATCGATGACGCCGTCGGACGGTGCCGGGCAATTCCCGAACACGCTTGACCCCGTGATCCGGCTCTACAATGCCGCCGGCACGACGCTGCTCGGCTCCGGCGTGCCACTCCCGGACGGACGGAACGAGTCGCTCACTGTCAACGGATTAACATCGGGATCGACCTACCTGGTCCGTGTTTCCGCGGCCAGTTCCACAAGCGGCGAGTATTTCCTGGGCCTCTCGACGAACAACAACCTCGCGCCGAAAGTTTCAGGCGTCGTTGTGAACGCCAGTGACCCACAGCGCTCGCGTGTCACCACGGTGACCATCGCGTTTGACCAACATGTCATCATCTCCGGCCCGCCAGAGGCCGCGTTTGAATTGAAGCGACAAGGCGACAACGCGTTACCGACGCTCGCGGCGGTAGTCGATGACAGTGGTGCGGTTACGGTCGTGACTCTCACCTTCTCGGGAACCACTGCCGTGGACTTCGGTTCGCTAGCCGACGGGCGCTACACGCTGACCGCTAAAGCGGCACTCGTGAGCGGCCCCGGCGGCCAACTTGACGGCGACGGTAACGGCACCGGCGGCGACAACTACACAATGGTTGGCACGCCGGCCAACGGACTGTTCCGTTTCTTCGGCGACGCCGACGGCGACGGCACCGTCGCTACCAACGACTTGATCCAATTCCGCCTCGCCCTCGGCGGCACCAACCCCTACTTCGACTTCGACAACGATGCCGCAGTCGCGGCCAGCGACTTTATCCAGTTCCGGCTGCGATTCGGCGGGACGATTTGAGTCGGATGTCGGGATTCGGGTGCCGGAGATTGAGAGTTTGTTATTCCCCTCCCTCGCAGGGAGGGGCAGGGGAGGGTTTGATCGCATCGCGCGGTTGCCCCCACTTCGCGGAACGGTCCGCGCCACAATTCAATTGAGTTGTCAAAGAACACTCTCGCTGGCGATTAGCCACCAGCCACTCGGTCCCGATCCGCAGACCCCAATCCTAAATCCTCGATCCTCAATCCTCGCACATAACTCCCTCGCCCCCGGTATCCACCCGCGCGCACTCCCACGCGCTGGAAAGGCGATTGCCGCGGGCACTTGGGGTAATGGTCACGCGCGCCGCGACCGCGGCGGCCAACCTTGTTGCCACACTCGAGGTGGGCGCGTGTGGCGCTTTGTTAGTGAGCCGAACAGGTCGGCTCATTTGTCGCTGATGGCGAGGGGGTGGG
>JANLTA010000195.1:0-4254 GCA_031362705.1 Gemmataceae bacterium
ACTCACGCAAATCATCGACCCGGCCGCAGGCAGCCTGCTTAACCGCCGCTTCGTTCTTACGGCCGATGGAGCAGGGAGCCGCATTGACCTATCGGCATTAACGGCGTTCGTCGATCAGTCCACCGCGATATCCAATAACGAAAATCAGGGTGTCTCCCGCATTGAAGCCACGAACGGTGGCGAACTGCACATCCCTCTACTCACAAGCCTTAACAACACCAACCTCACCATTGCGGGAATTACCAGCGTTGTTCCCGTCGCTCAGTTCACCAAGATCAACAACGCAGTGGTAGCGATAAGTGCAGTGGCAGGATTTGCAGTTCTAACCGACCTGACATTGTCTGCACTTACGGTCGGCGGTGGCGTGACTCTGACGTTGCCAAATCTAACTAAGGTGGACGGAACAAGTTTTGGGGCCAACGGCGGCTCAAAGCTGAGCCTGCCGGCGCTGGCGAGTTATATTGGGGTCGGAGCAATAGACGCAGTGCTATCGGCTAGCGGCACTGGCAGCGTTTTGGACCTGCCGACGTTGACCAATGTGGCAGGCGCACCTGTACCGGGCCAGGGCCTTGGTCCCAACACCGGAGTGACGTTTCGGGCCACAGGCGGCGGCGTCATCAACGCTACTGCACTTACCCAAATCATCGACCCCACAGCGGGCATATTGCTCAACCGCCGCTTTGTTCTTGCCGCCGATGGAACGGGCAGCCGTGTCGATCTTTCAGCGTTAACTATGTTCGTCGATCAATCTACCGCCATATCCAATAATGAGAACCAGGGCGTCTCCCGCATTGAAGCTACGAACGGCGGCGAGATCCAAGTTCCCCTGCTCGCCAGCCTCGACAACACCAACCTTACAATCACTGGGAACAACAGCGTCGTGCCGGTCGTTCAGATCACGAGCATTAGCAACGCGGCTGTGGCAATTGGTGTGGCGGCCACGTTTGTCGGGCTTACCGAACTTACACGTTCAGTGTTTACGGCTAGCGGTTCAACGAGCTTGACGTTTCCCAATTTATCCAAAATTGATGGAACAAGCCTATTAGCCAGCGGCGGTACCAAGTTAAGTCTACCGGCATTGACGAGTTACAATGGCGTGGGCGCCAATGACGCCGTGTTGTCGGCAAGCGGCACAGGCACCGTTCTGGACCTTCCGGCGTTGACAAATGTGACCGGCGCACCGGTGCCGGGCCAAGGCCTCGGTCCAAATACGGGGGTGACATTCCAGGCCAGTGCCGGCGGCGTGGTCAACGCTGCCGCACTCACGCAAATCATCGACCCGGCCGCAGGCAGCCTGCTTAACCGCCGCTTCGTTCTTACGGCCGATGGAGCAGGGAGCCGCATTGACCTATCAGCATTAACGGCGTTCGTCGATCAGTCCACCGCGATATCCAATAACGAGAATCAGGGTGTCTCCCGCATCGAGGCCACCAACGGCGGTGACGTCCACATCCCTCTACTGGCAAGCCTTAACAATACCAACCTCACCTCCCTAAACGGGGGCAGAATTACCACAGCCCCGAGCCTCGCGATTGGCAACGTCGTAGTCAACCTGAACCCGACTGGCACACTCGACGTTGCAAACCTGAACGCGGGGCCGCAATCGCAAATCATTGCTGAGGGCACGCTTAAGACGAACATTGTCTCTGCCGGAATTATCGACATCCGCGCTGGCGCGACCGGCGGTATCTTAGCCATTCAAGGCGATTTGACCCTTGCTCCGACATCAGTCGTATTCTGCGATATCGGCGGCCCAAACCCCGGCACGGACTACAATCAGATATCGGTCGCCGGACAGGTCATTTTCGATGGCACGCTCGGTGTCACCTTCTTCAACGGATACGTCGCGGCTCCGGGCGTATCGTACCAACTCCTGAAATATAGCTCTCGCCAAGGAGAATTCGCCGCGTTCACTGGAATCAATGCCGGGACTGTAAACGAGCTTGGCCGCGATTACTCGCCGATAACTTTCACGCTCCGTCAAATCGAAAATCTTGCTTGGGACGGCGGCGGTAACAATCTTGACTGGACCGACCGCCGCAATTGGGCAAGCGATGTCGTGCCCCACGGCTGGAACCAAGTCACCGTCGGCGGCAGCTTTACTGACCCCATCGTAATCCCGCTGGGTTCTTCAGCTTCCGTTTTCAGCCTGCAAAGCGCCGCCGGATTACAAATTGACGGCGACCTATCGGTCAGCACGACGGCGACTCTTTCGAAAAGTGTGGCAATCGGCCGTGGTGCCAGCCTACGACTGAAGAACGCGAGTTTCAGCGTAACGTCATTTCCGATCAAGAATGCCGGTACAGTAACGCTGATCAATTCGACGCTCGTTGGAATCTCGGTCGAGAATTCCGGCCGCATTGATGTGCCGGCCGGGCAAGCCGCCAATGTGAGCCAGATCAACGGAGCGCTATCCAACGCGCGAGGTGGCTCAATCCGAATCGCCGCTGGCGGTGCGGCAAACAACGCTTCGCCGACGACGCTCAAAATTGGCGGCGGTCTAACCAATCAAGGCTCAATCGAACTCACTCAAACAGGCGTGGCGGCCAACGATACTACGCTCACGATAACGGCGGGAGGGTTTGCGAACACCGGCACATTGCGAGCGCTTTTCGGAACCGCCGGCGGTACGCGAGCCATTACAAAAACCGGCATTCCCATTCAGATAAATGATCCAAGTGCCTTCACTGTCGAACACCAGGCGACATTGGCGATCCAAGATTCGCTAGGAGGCGACTCGAAGGCCGGCGGTCTGTTTAACCCCGACGGCACCGTATTACTCAACAGCGGCGGCACGTCCGTTGCCCCGCAATTCTTGGAGGCGTTTAGCAAGGATGTCGGAGCGATTGGCAAAGGGCTCGTCAACAATTTCCGGATTGGCACGCTGCGTCTCGCCAGCACCTATGTGAAACTTGTCGATAACGCCGACAACGACAACACCGCTGATACGGAATCTCTGTATGTCGAGAATCTGATCGTGCCTGCAGGCTCGACTCTCGACCTCAATGGGTTGAAGGCGTATGCCCGAACGATGCAAAAAAACGGGACGATTGTCGGAAACGTGCAGATCATCCCCGATAAGGGCACTCTGCCGTTCCAAACGCAGGTTGCTGGCACGATCTCCAATGTCGGCGAAACCGATAGTTGGACCTTTTTTGGCCGGGCCGGACAAACCGTGTCGCTGTTTGCCAACCCCGGCGACTCGAACGCACCGCCTCCGGTATTTCCGACGCTGGCATATGTCGATCTCAAGCTGCTGAATCCAACGGGAGTGAAAATCGGCGAAGCCGTCAGCACCGCAATCGGTCAGAGCATTTCGCTGCCCGGCTCGGTTCTTACTGCCGATGGCGTTTACACTGTGCAGATTTCGGCACCGCCGACTCAGCCCAATGTCACCGGCAACTATACCCTCCTTCTTGCCGACGCAACCGCCACTACCCGCTCACTGGTATTGAGCCAACAAGAATTCGGCGTGTTGTCGAGTGCATTGGCCGTCGATCATTGGACCTTCTCGGCACCGGCTAACACCCAAGTGCGGTTTCATTTGGCAAGCGCCGGCTCAACGCAATTGCGGTTCCGCTTGAGCGGCCCGAATGGCTGGACCGGTTTCGCCGACCAATCGGGCGACACAGGGTTGGTTACGTTGCCGACGGACGGCAACTACGCGTTGGATGTGTCCACCACCGGTTATGGTCAGGGGGCATATGCCTTCCAACTCAATCAGACGAACCAAACAACGCTTACGCTAGGAACACCTTTCAACGGCACTCTCGTCGGCAGCGGCGATGCCCGCTTGTTCAAGATCGTGATTCCGTCCGCCAACCCGCTGTTGATCGATTTGTCGGCATCGCTTTCGAGTGTGAACGCGGAAGTATATATCAAGCTCGGATCACCGCCGACTCGGCAGTCCTTCGACTATCGCAACGATGTGGCAGGTGCCATTCAGAGCGTGCAGATACCTTTCGCCGTCTCGGGGACGTATTATGTGCTCGTTTATGGCGAATCGGTGCCGGCCGCATCGAACTTCACGATTCGAGCGTTGAGTAGCTCGGTCATTCTGACGGGAGTCACGCCGGATCACTACTCCGCCAACCAAACCGCTTCCCTGATACTGCGAGGCGGCGGGTTCTTACCCGGCACGCAGGTCGCACTCATTGCCGCCAACAGCACCGTCTATTCCGCCCAATCCCAGAGCATTGACGCCACGAGCCAAATCACCGCGACGTTCAACTTGACCGGCACGCCAATCGGCAC
>JANLTA010000225.1:0-2202 GCA_031362705.1 Gemmataceae bacterium
GCCTCGAGATCGCCGAAGGGGGCGTAGAGGAACCCCGGCAGCAGCGGTTCGACGCCCGTGTGATATTTGGGCTGGGCTGTCGCAGTGAGTGCCCCCATCGTGCGGCCGTGGAAGCTATTGGTCATCGTGATGATCTTGTAGCGGCCGCGCGGCTTGCCGTTGAGGCGGGCGAGCTTGATCGCCGCCTCGTTCGCCTCGGTGCCGCTGTTGCAGAAGAACGCCTGGCCGCCCCAGCCGGTGCGGTCGCAGAGTTCCTTCGCCAGTAGCACCTGGGCCTCGGTGTACCACGTGTTCGGCACATGGATGAGTTCCGCGACCTGCTGCCGGACGGCTTCAACGACCAATGGCGGGCAGTGCCCGAGAATGCCGCAACCCCATCCGGGGAAGAAATCGAGATACTCCCGCCCCTCGGCGTCCCAGACGCGCGAACCTTCGCCGCGCACGAGGCAGACCGGGTAGCGCGTGTAATTGGCGATGAGGTACTTCTTCGCGAGAGTGATGATCGCATCCGATGAAGTCATGGCACGATTTCCGTTCCGAGAACTGTGTCGCTGACGAACTCGCTCAGCAAGGAGTTAGGATTGCGACCGTCGAGAATGACCGCCCGCTTCGCACCGGCCTCGAGGGCCTCGAAGCAGGCTTCCACCTTCGGTATCATCCCGCCTTCGATAACACCGTCGTCGATGAGCTTCTTACACTCGGCGACCTTCAATCTCGAATAGAGCGAGGCAGGATCCGCACGATTCGCAAGCACGCCGGGCGTGTCCGTGAGGAAATAAATGGCGTCGGCTTCCAACTCGCCGGCAATCGCGGACGCCATCGTGTCCGCATTAATATTCAGCCAATCGTGGCTCTCACCCTCCGAGTTGTCAAAAAGCGCGATAGAAGGAATGACCGGAATCATCTCGTTGTCGAGCAAGTCCATGATCCGCTCACGATCGACAGTGTGCGGCTCGCCGACGTGGCCCAGGCTCTCGCCGTTGATGGTCAGCTTCGTGGCGTAAACCGGCATCAATTCGATGTCGTGCATGGCCAATGCAGCAACGTCACGCCGTTCGAATTGCGAAACGAGACCGTCTGAAAGCTCGCCGAGGACAGTTACGACGATTTCCAACGTTTCATCATCCGTCACCCGGCGACCCTGAACCCGCTGCGGTTCGATGCCGGCCACCGTCATGGCACGGTCGATCGGCATCCCGCCGCCGTGGACTAGTACAATCCGCAGCCCGAGTTGATGCAATGCCGCGATGGAATCGAGAGTGCCTTCGGTGGCCGTCGGATCCTCCATCGCGCTGCCGCCGAGCTTGATGACGAGCGTACACCCCTTCAGCGAGCGGGCACGGGCTGTGGCGCGCAGCAGCGGTGCGGAAAGGGCAACCAGATCGATCATTCGTCCACGCTCATTGCATTAGCCAAAAGGCCAATAGTAGGCGCTGCGGCAAGCGAGCGTCAACCGGCCGGAGTGTAATTTCGTGGAACGGCTCGTCCACCGTTGCCGGGCTGAAACGAACCGGTATAACAAATGTTAGACCTTCCCCAATTGGAGACAGACCATGTACCGCGCAGTTCTCGCCTTTGTCATGGCCATCGCCGCCATCAGTTACGCGGCCACCGCGGCCGACGACAAGAAGCCGGCCGACACCAAGAAAGCCGACGACAAGAAGGAAACCAAGATCGAAGGCAAGCTCGTCTGCACCAAGTGTACGATGAAGGAAACCAAAGAGTGCGGCCACGCCGTGAAGGTGATGGAGAACGGCAAGGAAGTTGTTTACTACCTCAAGGACAAGGGTGCCAAGGAAACCTACCACAAGGCCGTCTGCCCGAAGGACTCCGAGTCCGACGTGAAGGTGACCGGCAAGCTCAGCGAGAAGGACGGCAAGAAGACGCTCGATGACGTTAAGGTTGAAGTCAAGAAGTAACCCGATGCGACATTCCGCTCGACGCCGCTCCAACCGGGGCGGCGTTTTCGTTTCCACAGTTGGCCGCACCGTCGCGCCGCGGTTACGATAACTCCATGAAGATCCTGCTCGCCAACCCCCGCGGCTTCTGCGCGGGCGTCAACATGGCCATCGCCGGGCTGGAAAAGGCGATCGACCTCTTCGGCACGCCGATTTACGTCTATCACGAAATCGTCCACAACCGCCCCATTGTCGAGAAATTCCGCGGCCTAGGCGTCGTGTTCGTGGATGACATTTCCGAAGT
>JANLTA010000258.1:0-3394 GCA_031362705.1 Gemmataceae bacterium
GGAATCGACTCGACAAACTCGCAGACGAACTTCGTGTTGCCGCCAAAACGCTCGCGGACCAACTGTGTAATCCTGGCGTCACTTGCGGCCGAATAGTCACGGCCACGGACAATGCGGAAGCGGAAGAACTCGACCTCTTCCTGCACGATCTGTAGTTGTGCGATGCCGGGCACCAACGTGGCGAAATTCTCCGTCAAAGAGATGCCCGAAATCATGTGCCCGGTCGCAGTGACAACGTAATCGGCCTCGCGGCCTTCAATAGTTGCCAAGCGTGGAGTGGTCATGCCGCACGAACATTCACCGACCGCCCAGCTGGCCACATCGCCGACTTCATAACGAATCAGCGGCATGGCGAAGTTTGACAGATCTGTTATGACAACTTTTCCGGCCTGACCCGGCAATGCAGGAAGACCATCGACAAGGATTTCCACGAACACGGACTCAGTGTTTACATGCAGCCCGCAATGTGCCGCACACTCGCAGGCGATGAGGCTCACTTCTTCACAGCCATAGCGATTGGTGACCGGGCAGCGAAACACGTCTTCAATCGACTTGCGTTGAAAATCGTGCAGGATCATCGCCGTCGTGATGACGCCATTTGGCCTTGGCGGTACAACATTGCGGTCTTGGAGGTGTTGTGCCAACAAGTACACCGAATGCGCATGGCCATAAATCAAGCCAGGCCGTTGCCGAATCAGTCGATCCGTAAAGTTCGTGATCGCGGCATCGTCCATCTTCAACGTGTCGAGATGGATCGCCCGCTCGTAAAAGCGATTGCGTAACCAGCCTTTAAAGCCGAATTGCCGATACTCCGGGTTGCCCCAGGCTTTGGCAATGGGTTGGCCACGGGTCCAGCCGCTCCATTCGTCGGAGCGCAGAGTTGTCGCGCGCTTCCACGCTAAGCCGCAAGCGGCAATACTTACGCGCAACGGCACTCCGGTGGACCCGGATGTTTTCTTTTCGGTTAATGACGCTGCGCGGTAATCGTCACTTAACAGATCAGCGCTTCGTTCACGGACGATCTGTTTCGAGAGAATGGGAAATTGGTCGTGTTCCGACGCGCCCAGAGCGCGGTAATACGGAACTGTTGACGTTGCATGACGAATAATGCGCTGCAACATCACGGCTTGGCGAGCGGCGATGACATTTGGCGAATCAAGTTGCCGGCGTTCGAGTTCACGCACAAATGCGGGCAGGCGCGGGTCATCCCGGCGGCTCCACAGCGGCCACGTCACGCGCCGGCTGAACCAGTCGGTCAGGCCCATGCGCCTGCCCATCCTGGATACCATGACTCGGCGTATTCTTCTGTCGGACGGGCACGGTAGGATCGCACCAACACAGAGGTGAAGGCCGCATACCAGACGTAGTTGTACCGGTAAAGGTTGTGACCAAATAAACCCATCACCATGAGTAACACGGTTGACAGTGCAATGGCCTGAGCGAGATGGAACAGCGGCTCCTGCTTCGGCAAGTCGTAGTCGCGGCGCAGGTTGCGGAACAGTGTGCGCAGGCGACGGGCGATGGCGAATATCATCACGCCGAAGGCAATCGTGCCCAGCGTTCCCAGTTCACCCAGCATTTGCCCGTACAAGCTATGCGACTCAATCGGCATCCTGCTGGCCGGTATCCAAGCGCCGGGTCCGACGCCGAGTATAGGATTTTGCTGCCACAGCTTCAGGCCAATAAAGAAACCCATGATTCGGCCCTGCCCGGATTCCTGCGCGTTGGCCGGGCCGACACTGGGGTCGATGATCGTGTAAAACCGCGTCTGCAGTTCCGAGGGTAGCAGCATCAACCCACCAATGGCGACGAGTGGCGCCAAGCCAATCCACATGAACTTCTTGCGACTCGTTAACAACACGGTCAGGCCGAGATACACGAATAACCCGAGCAGCGAAGAACGCGAACCCGTCAGGCCGATGCATCCGCACGAAAGCAACGTGTACGCGATGAGCAGTTTGCGTTTCCCGCCAGGGCCCCACGCGAACCACAGGTAGCGCACGAAGGGTAAGGCATAGACAATGGATGCGCCAAACGAATTGGGGTCATTCAGCGATTGGTCGATGCCAACAAGGCGCACGATGCCCATGCGGTACACGTGCCGGCCGTTGCGGAATTCCCATACCGAGTGCAGCATGTACAGCGTCATCACCGCAAGAAATGCAACGATCACACGATGCACAGCCCGCTCGTCGCGCAACGTCGTCGAGAGAATCAAACCAAAGACGAAGACCAACGTGTAGTTCTTGACTGCGACATCGCCGAAGTCGTGCCACGGGCTGACCATCCACGACATGTAAGCGACAATGCCCATGCCGGCGATCGCCAGTTGATTCAAGTCTGGCATCACCCGCTTCCACGCGATCAGCCATGCAGCACACAGGATCGTAAAGTACACTAACTCGGGCCGCATGGGCTCGAAGCCGGGCCATATTTCCATCGGCCGATGGATCATCAAGTAGATGTAGCCGAAGATGAGGTAGATCATGCGGCCACCCTCACGCTCTTCACCGTAGCCGGGTTACCGACCGCGACGGCGCGCGCCGGGATGCTGTGAACGACCACCGCGCCGGCACCAACCACAGCGGCATCACCGATGTCGGCCATGATGACGGCACTGTTGCCAACCCATGCGTTGTGACCCACGCGCACGGATGTAAACGACCCACCCTGCGATTGCACGGGTGTCGCTGCATCATCAAAGTGATGTTGTCGCCGACCGCTGAGCAAATCGACGTTGCTGCCGATGGTCACATGATCTTCGAGGTGGCACATCCCCAGCGTACACCGGTTACCGATGTAAACGCCGCGACCAATGTGGGCATTCGTATGGGAAAGCGTCGTGCCGAAACCGATATGCACGTCGATTCCGCAACGATCAAGCGTCATTCGATAAAACGACCTGCGGAGAAACACGCCGAGTTTGCCGGGCACGAGGCTCAGAAGCTCCGAGCAGCCTGCGAACCAGCGTTCGCGGCGGTCGATCAGGACCGGCACCCACAACGGCGCGAGCAACACAATACCGCAACCGACCAACACGAAGCGCACGAGGTCTTTCATTTTCACCAATAGCGCAGACGTCGTCACGCGGCTCGCGCCGTCACCAACTGGGTCACAACACCTGGGAAACGCCCGCACGTATCTAATCTCCTGGTTGCTTGCGCGCTCGGTCGGTGGCCGGGTTGTCCTTCGTGTCGAAGACATCGACTCGCCACGGGTCAAAGCCGGTGCCACCGACGAGGCCATTGCCGATCTTCAATGGCTGGGCCTCGATTGGGATGACGGCCCAATCGTTCAGACCGAGCGGTTGCCGCTGTATGCCTCGGCATTCGAGCAATTGCAGCGGGCCGAACTCGTCTACCCGTGTACCTGCAGTCGCGGCGATGTCGAATCG
>JANLTA010000272.1:0-2271 GCA_031362705.1 Gemmataceae bacterium
TATTGATCGCAGTTGCCTTACGAATAGCGGGAGCGCGGCTTTTCGTCGATTGGTTAGAAGCGATTTCGTTATTGTCCATGTTGGCTGGAACAGTATTGCTTCTCGCCGGCTGGCCAGCCTTGAAACAAACGTGGCCTGCTATCGCATTCCTGACGTTCATGATTCCGTTGCCTTATCGAGTCGAGACGGGCCTTTCGCAGCCCTTGCAGCGGATGGCGACGAACGGCAGCACATACATTTTGCAGATGATCGGCCGACCGGCGTTTGCTGAAGGGAATGTGATTGTCGTCAATGACATCCGGGTCGGCGTGATCGAAGCATGTAACGGGCTGGGAATGTTCCTGTTGTTCTTTGCGCTGTCCGCCGCAGTGGCGATGCTCATTCACCGGCCGTGGTGGGAAAAGGCCATCCTGGTTGTCAGCGCCCTGCCTATTGCGATCGGCGTCAACATTTTCCGCATTTCAACAACAACGCTGGTTCATGAGTTGTTTGATAGCAGCACCATCAATGCCTGGGTACACGACCTCGCCGGCTGGATCATGATGCCGCTGGCACTGATAACACTGATCATCGAGTTGAAGGTTCTTTCCAAGTTGTTTGTTGAGAACACAGCAGTCAAAGGATTGGGGACTGCAAGTCCACCGCGCGGCACTGGGCCACGCTCGGCCCGCGACGTGCCGCCGCCACCGCGACACCGCCCCGATGTTACCAACGGCATGGCCGTCCCATCAGTTTGACCTGAGCCATGATTCAGAACATCAATATGCCATCATCGCCAACACTTGAACCGATTGAAGCGTCGCCGCCATCGGTACTGTCTGCGCCACCCAATCCCATGGCTCTGCTGAGGGCGTTGCGGCGGCGCTGGCGAATCGCCGTTAGTGTCGGTGCGCTGTGTGCGGTGATTGCCGCCACGGGTGCTTGGTTATTCATGCCGGCGGCAAAGACTAACGCGCGAACACTCGTCCGCATCCCGCGAGGCGATCCGTTCCTGTTCAAGACGTCCGAGCCAATAATGACGCTGGAGAACCACCAGCGCAACCAGATGGCCATGGTGAAAAGCCGGCTCGTCCTCAACTCGGTGATCAAGAATGAAAAGGTTGACAAACTACCCTTCAAGAAAGAGCAGTCGGATCCGTTATCGTGGCTCGAACGCGAGGTTCAGGCGGATTTCGCGGTTGCACCAGAAGTGTTGCGAATCTCGATGTCCGGCGAAGTTGGGTCCGAGCTTGTCATAATCGTGGATGCCGTTCGCAACGCGTACATCGGGGAGATTCTCGACAAGGAGCGCGTGGATCGCAGCAATCGGTTGACAACGTTGCAGACGTTTCGTGAGAAATACCAAGGACTGCTTCGCTCCAAAAAAGATGAACAACAAAATCTGGAGAAACTCTCCGGCAGCAGGGATCCCGGTTTGCGCGGCATGATGCTGTTGTTCATGACCCAACAGCTCAGTTCGTTGGAACGGGAGTTATTGCAGACGCAATCTGAGCTTCGTCAGAAAGTTATCGAACTGGCGGCTTACAAAGCCGTGGAAAGGGACTTGCCCACCGCCCAGGTCTCGGAAGCTCAGATCGAAGATAACTGGTCCAAAGAACAGACGGTACGGGATGCACGGGCCAACATCGCGCGGCTCACCAGCCTTTACGAGGGTACGGTTGCCAACGCCGCCGAGAAGGAACGAAACCCCACCGCCATCAAGATTCGTAAGGAAATCACTGATGCCGAAGAATCGCTGGCCGCATTGCGCAAGAAAATGACGCCAGCGATGATTGAAGACCTGCGACAACGCAACCGATTCGATGCCGATCGGGCGGCACAAGTTCTTCAGGCAAGGATCGTCAGCCTGGAAACCAACAATAAATCACTGACAGCCGAGGTTGAAGAACAGCGCAAACTAATTCAAGCGCGATCGGACAATGGGGTCAAAGTTGATGCCGGTCGGGAAGACATGACTCCATTGGAAGACATGACCCGACAACTCGCTAGGGAGCAGGAAGCCCTGACGATCGAACTGGAAGCGACAAAAAGTCGATACACGGTTTTGGAAGAAGGCTTGGCCATCAAACCGAGAGATGGCATGCGCACGGCTTTGGCCGCCGGCGGTGCCGGATTGTGCGCGTTTGTCGCCACGTTGCTGGTATTTTCACTACTTGAATTTCGTGCACGAAGAGTCGACTCGCCGGATGAAGTGGTATTTGGATTAGGTTTGAGCCTGGTGGGTGCCATCCCGACGTCGGCCCGTGTACGCCCGGGTGATACGGGAAACCA
>JANLTA010000300.1:0-13144 GCA_031362705.1 Gemmataceae bacterium
TTCTTTTCCACGCAACCATTTCTGCATTTTGTTGAGGTCTTTGGTCCAGCCTTCGCTCAGGCGGTGTTGGCCAAACGAGTCGTACATCAGGTCAAGTGTTTCGATCAGATGGCGAATCTTGGTGATGCGTTCCTCTCGCCGGGCTTGATCGCTTTCGCCGTCGGAGGCTGGCAGCTTGGCGGCGTTGACCGCCAGTGATTCCGCGGACAATGCCAGCTCATATTGGTCATCGTGGCGGACCAGCGTTAGCCCAGCTTTGCGTGGCAACTTGCCGGCTTGAACGGCGCGCTTTGCTTCGGGCAATCGGCTTGGTCCTTCGCTGGACAATGTGCCGCGGCCCGATTGGCCACGCGGGTCTTCCAGCGACAGGGTGCGGGCTAACATCACGGCGACTTCGGAATTGTCGGAGAGTTTGATTGTCTCTTGTTCGTGTTCGGTGAGATACCAGAGCCAAAACAGGAACTCGTTGCCGAGGAAATCGCGGCTGGTTTCGTCGGGAATCCACGCGACTTCGCCGCCGCCCTGGCCGGGCACAAACGGCGATGGCCGAGCGTCGTCAACGTTCCGTGTTTGTTGCCGCGGTTCGGCCAAGTCGAATGCCAACGACCCGGCCGTGATCGGCTCGAAGCTCGCGCTGAACGTTTCTTGAAACAACGGATAGAGCCTATCTAACACAGCGAGCGCCGGCGCGGAAACCAGCAACTCATTGGATGGTCCGTCCCACAACAGATCGACGACCTTGCGGCGGATGTACCGGCCATCCTTGCTTTCCTGTTCGAGTCGTTCACGAGCAGCTTCCTTGGCCTCGCGCTTTTGCTTACCGCTGGGAAAGCCGCTTGGGTTGTCCTTGGTGAGCGCTTTTAACTCGATCTGGTAATACGCCCGCTTGAGGTCGGCCGGGATTCGTTCGCTATCCATGCGGAAACCGAAGGCCAGCGCATCGTTGACGACGTTCTTGGCGAGATCGAACTCGGTATCGAAAACGTGATCGCCGGCCGTCCACCCGACTTCGACGCCATCGGCTGTGGCGATCTTCTGCGTGCCGGCCGCATGGTCGGCGAGTTTCTCCAAGTGCTTCAACCCGAAAGTGCCCGGCGACCGGCCGCGAACGCGGTAGCGAGAGAAAGAAACACGGCCGGAAAGAAAACCCATCAGTAGCTCCGAGTGGTTTGATTCAAGAATCCTTGACCACGAAAGACACGAAAAACACGAAAGAAGAACAGGCTACAGTTGTTTTCGTTTCGTGTTTTCCGTGTCTTTCGTGGTTGCAGCTCCATTTCGACAAAAAAACGCGCGGCGTTTGCCGCGCGTCTTTGGGGCGTTCATTGCAGTCCGTGTCAGGCCGTCATTGCGTACGCGGTCGACAACTCGCTGTCTTTGCGGCTCATCTCGTCGATCACGACGGGATGCCATGCGTTTTCACGCCGTTCCGCGGCAACATAGTGTTCCCGCGCCCAGCGCCGGAGCCGAAGCTCCTCAATGAAATCCACTTCCGCCGTCATGCTGTTCATGACCCAATCCTCGGACGTGTGAAAGGAATTCGCGGCGAGGTACGGACCTTCCGCGTGGTGCTTAACCTATTCCGTTACCACCCGCCGGCAAGAAAAGCGATAGTTTTTTTGAGGTTTTACCAGGTAAAATATGTTGGCTGGGTGGCACGGTTGGTAGAATGGGAAATGCAGAAAAAATGGCGACCCGAAGTTAAAACCACAGAAACGTTCAAGTCGGCGAACCATGATACTCGCAAATTGGGGTTTTTGTCCTACACGGATGTTGACAGGCTCGCGCCAGTGTCTTAGTCGCGCCAACCGCATTTTTCGTTACAATCAACGCCATTTTTCTGTCGTTTGCATTTTAACGCCAAACGACGATTTGACACATAAGAATCTGATGTGTTAAGTACTAGCTCATCGTTGCCTGAAGGCAATGTCGCCGTGGTAAAGTACCGTGGCAAAACTTGGCATCATGACATGATAGGTGTATCGCCATGCCCGATCCAAATGTTTACGCCGACCAAATTGTAACCCTAGTACGCAAAGCCGGGGCGTTCAGTCGATTCTCATTAAAGGGACAGTACTTTGGAAACAACACGGTAGTCACTATCGAAGGCGAGCAGGCAACGTGGGCGGAAAAGGCGGAAAAAGTGTTCGTAATTGACATTGAAGGAAGCGACGATCAATACCTCGTTGTACAAGCCAAATGCCATGACACGGAGGCGGATCCCCGGCCGAGGGACTGTTTGGCAACTTGTGCTATCACGATCGACAATGGTACGTCTGCTATAACCATCAATCCGAATGCGATTTACATCGACGATATTATCAGCGATGACGGCAGTCGCTTCATGCCGACGATTCGCCGAGCCAAAAGGAATTAGCCGCTACTCGCCGCCGCCGGGTTTGTCGACTAATGCATCCACTTCGGCCCTTGATCGTTTGATATTTTCGTGATTGGGATCGATCTCGAGAGCGCGGTCGAGGCTATTGCGGGCCTCGTCGAAACGCTGACGCCCCGTCTCCACATCGCCGTTTGCAATGGCAACTCGTCCAAGACCGAAATATGCCCGGCCAAGGTCGGCGTGAAAACTGGCCATGTTGGGTTTTGCTTTCGTCAGGGCTTCAAGGATTGCGATCGCTTTCTCCAGATCCGCCGCGGCGCCTCTGCGCAACTCAGAATCAGCGCTCCGAACCCTGCCCCGCGCAGTGAGTGCCACCGCGTGGCATTGATGGTAAGTGCCATTATTTGGTTGGTGCGTCAGTAATCGTTCCCATATCGCAATGGACTCGTTGAGCACTTCTTCGGTTCGATTTGTCTCATCGGTAAGTCGGGCTAACGTCCTTCCAAAATCGCAAAGTGCTCGACCCAATGCGTTAAGTGCTGTGTCGTTGTTGGACCCCACACATTCTTTTCGCAGCAGATCCACCGCTTCGTTATGGCGAGCCAACGATTCGACATTGTCGCCGAGTTCCCTTAGGGCGATTGCCAATCGATTCAGCGACACGCCGCGAAAGTACTGGTCGCGTGGGTGCGGAGGTTGACCAGAATTCAGGATTTCACCAAATAGGTCTACTGCCTCGCGCGTTGCAGCCGCGCATTCTGAATACCGGTTATCTCGGGTGCGCTGGATCGACAAGTCCGACAATGATAAGGCAAGTGTGCGCTTATAGTCGTTCCTTTTTGGGTCGATCTTGCGCAACCGGCGTGCGATCTCAATGGACCGAACGAGTGTCGCGACGGCCTCACTTTGGCGTCGTTCCGTGAGACTCAAACACTTCGCGTGGTCCCAAAGGGTCTCCGCAAGTTGATTCTGGTACGCCGCCCGGCCAGGAAACTCGTGGACAAGTGCGTCAAGCAACCGAATCGATTCTTCGTACATTTGGTTGGTTGCGGCAAACTTGGTTGTTGCCACACGGTTCGCATTGGCTGTGTATCGATAGAGCCAGGCGGTAATTTCGCGTCGATTGGGATCATCTGGCCCTTCCGCCAAAACTTTCTTGTAGGACGTCAACGTATTTTCGAGGAACCCCCTGTAGATCGCCAAGCTTTGGGCATCACGCGGCAGCTCCTTCTCCAAGTCCATCAATTGGACTGTGATGTCTCGCGCCAGGTCAAGATTCTCTTCTGCACGCGATCTTTGTTGTTCCGCAATCAGCCGTTGCGTGTCTGTTTTTCGTTCCTCGCGCCAAACCAGCACGGTACTCACTCCCAATCCCACGGCCGCCGTGGCCAGTAACACCGCCGCTGCGGTGACGGCGGTGCGATGATGGCGTACGCAGCGCCAGGCGCGGACGCTCCACGGTTCGGGCCAGGCGTGCACCGGTTCGTCGGCAAGCCAGTTTTCGAGTTCGGCGGCTAGCTCAAGTGGCGACGCATAACGTTCCGATGGCTTCAGCGCGAGCGCTTTGAGGCAAATAGCCTCGAGCGCCAGCGGCACTTCGGGATTAATGGTGCGCGGAGAAGGAAAATCGCCGGTTTCCACTTTGGTTAAAACTTCATCGGCCGGACCTTCGACTCGGGCTTGGCCCGTCAGAAGCGTATACAGCGTGGCACCCAGGCTGAAGACGTCACTTGCCGGACCAACGTCATTGAGTTTCCCGGCCGCTTGTTCGGGACTCATGTAGGCCGGTGTGCCAAGGACTTGCCCAGCAAATGTCACCACGGCGCTGCCAGAACCTGGGCGCAAGGTCGGGTCGGCCGGCAGCGTCACGTCAGGGGCGAAACTCTTTTCGCGACCGACCGCCTTGGCCAGTCCCCAATCGACCACCAGAGTCTCGCCAAATTTGCCGAGCATGATGTTACTTGGTTTCAGGTCGCGATGGACGACGCCACGGCTATGCGCATACGCGGTCGCCTGACAGACCGCGATGAACCGGCCAAGAAGCTTGCGTAATTCCAACATCTTGGAGCTTCGACTGAGGCTGGTCGATTCGTGTAGGCGTCGGATCGCCTCTTTCATCGAATCGCCTTTGATGAAACGCATGGCATAGAACGGCCGACCATCAGAATGACAACCCAAGCCATACACAGGCACCACCCCGGGATGCTCCAACCCGCCAGTAATCTCCGCTTCGAGCACAAAGCGCTCGCGACTTTCCGCGGAACCGGCATGGCGTGCCTGAATTTCTTTGAGGGCTACCTCGCGATGCAACTGTTTGTCTTCGGCGACAAACACTTCGCCCAAACCACCCTTAGCGTGTGGCCGCAGAATGTGGAAACGCGACGCTTCGTCAGTGAGTTGAACAGCCGCAAGGCCGGGTTTGCCGTTGCTCCGACTATCCGAGGTGCCGATACCGAAAAACTCAAGGCCAGACACTATGGACGATGACAGCGACGAGATACTGTCGTGGATGTCGCCGCCGTGCAACTCAAGGTGGTGATCGACTAGTTTATCTAGTACGCCCCGTGTGTCAGGCGTGAGATCGCCGTTTTCACATAGGATTTGCCCCAGAGGCTTTGATTTTTCAAGGAACCATTCCTGCATCGCCGCGATCATGCGATCCTTGACGACGAAATTCATGCGCAAGGCGATCACACCAAAGAGCAGATTGCGGTCGGCGGCAAACATGGGGCCGGGCCTCGAATCAATGAATTGAGAAGAACTATGGAAATATAGTAGCGTGGTGTGGACAGGCGTACAATTAAATTGCAACACATTGTGGACACTTCGCTTACAGCGGGCAATCTGTTCGCCCCGCACCATTTCCATAGGATTACTGGCCACGTATTGTCTGGAGTTTTCACGATGGGTATTCGACGCACGCGCAAAGATTTGATTCTCGCCGACCAACGGCAGTCGCGCAAAGATAACGGCATGCGTAAGGAAAAAGAGCGCAATCGCCGTAGCATTCGGCTGTTAGGGATGATCAAGGGCACCAAGCCGCCCTACACGCCAACCGTGTTGAGTTGGCTCAGCGACGCGATTGGCAAACCGAGCAAGCAGATAACGCAGGCCGACATTGATAAGCTCGTCAGCGGCAAAAAGTAGCGACGCCCTACCATGCTCACCGGTGCCCTGGTTCGGGTGCGGTTTAGTAAAGACCTGATTGTTCCGCGTTACATCAACGACAACGACAAGTACACGCTGGCCGACGCGGAAGCCCTGTTGGCTTTGTTTCAGCGCAATCTCAATAACACACGCGGCGAGTTGGAACAGGATCTCATCGACACCTTTGGCGATGAGCCTGGGCAATTCGTTCGCCGCGGCCTGATCAAATTACTTGATGATCGTAGCGATTGGGCCGTGGAATCGCCGCGGCCACCCGAAGAAATCCGCGAGGCAGTGTTCGCGGCCGCATTCTCCGCGCGCAGGGAACCCGGGTTCAGCCGCGATGCGGTATTGCAAAACGTTGCCACGGCGATGCAACTCACTTCCGAACAGGTCAACGATGGCTTGTTCGCCGACTTGAAGACGGAGCAGCGGCTCAAGGAAATCGCAGCGGTTACTCCGGTGCGATTGGTGCAGCGCTACAACGTCGCACTCGCTCAGTCGATTCTGTTAAAGGCCGACCGCGTGGTGATCGAGGTACGCCGGGAATCGCCGGCTCAATTGCGGCGGCTGATGAGACTAGTCAAGTTTCATCGTTTGATCTGTGAAATTGAACGGCCCAAGCCCGAGGTCGTGCGCATGACCTTGGATGGGCCGTTGAGCATGTTCACCGCCACACAGAAATACGGGCTGCAATTGGCGATGTATCTCCCTGCGGTGCTATCGTGCCAGGACTTTACTGTGGAAGCGGCACTGCGCTGGGGACCGGCGAAGGAACGCAAACGCATGATCATCGCGCCAAACGACGGCCTGGTGAGTCACTTGCAAGAGGCCGGCACATATGTGCCGCCGGAAGTCGGCATGTTTGCCACACAATTTCGCAAGAAGATCAATGATTGGACATTGCACGACGAAACGGAAGTGCATCCGCTGGGGCCATGGTTCTGGGTGCCGGACTTTCGTTTGGAGCATCGTGCGACGGGCAAATCGATTGGCCTGGAAATCCTGGGCTTCTGGCGCAAAAGCGCGGCGGAGTTGCAACTGGAACGGCTGCGCAAGCACGCGACGATGCCGTATTTGTTGGCTGTGTCCACGTCGCTGAAGATTGATGAGGCGGAGTTGGCGGAGATGCCGAATGTGGTTCAGTTCAAGCAAATGCCACTGCCTGAAGTAGTGGTCAGGGCAGCAGCGGAAGCGTTAGGAGTTTAAGGACATTGAACCACGAAAGACACTAAATACACGAAAGAAGGCCGATCCGCGCTTTCATTTCGTGTATTTAGTGTCTTTCGTGGTAAAAACTCAGTTTACTTGCCTTCTTTGTACATCACGTGCTTGCGAACCGTGGGATCGTATTTACGCAACGACATCCGGTCCTTCGTGTTATTTCGGTTCTTTTGCACGAAGTAACAGTGAGCGCTCTCGCTGCTGACCATTTTTACGTAGCTGCGGGCGTCTTTGCTTTTGCTGGCCATGTGGCCTCCTCGGCACGGATAATCACGGATCGATATTGTAACGATTGGCGACGATTTGGAAACTCCCCTTGGGCGCGGGGGGCGGTTTTGGCTACGATGCCATTGACGTATCCGAGGACGCGGCATGACTTTGCGGAAACGGCATTGGCTGTTGGCCATGGCCCTGTTGGCATCGCTGGCCATCGCCAACGTTGCCATAGAGGCTCAAGATGCGCGAGAAGAAGCTGACACCTTTGCCCCGATCCTGTTGCAATTCATCAGTCAGGTGCAGTCGCAATATGTGCGTGAAGTCCCGAAAGAGGAGCTGCTTTTTGCGGCGCTTTCGGGGTTGTATGAAGCGGTCAGTCAACCGATTCCGGAAGGGCTACGTGCCCAACTGACACGGACGACGGAAACCGAGTTGCTGTCGTTGATTCGCCGGTTGCGAACGGACCTGGGCGAAAGCGAAACGATCAGAGGCCGCAATGCTTTCGTCGTTTGTGCCGGGTCGTTGCAAAAGGTGCTTGATCCGCACAGTAGCCTGGTCAGCTCTCGCGAGTTTGGCGGCATCTCCACGCAGGAACAATTCAATGCCGGCGTGGCATTCGCGCAACTGCCCATACCGGAAAACGATTCGGTGCAGATGGTGCAAGGCCAGGTTGTGCCGCGGCGTCGAGGAGCACGATTGGTCGAGGCTCCTCGACTGCCTGATCAACTCCTGGTGACAACAGTAATCCCCGGCAGCCCGGCGGCGCGGGCCGGTTTGCGACCGGGCGACCGCGTGACAACCATTGACAATGCGCCGTGCGGGCAACTGGGCCTCGCGCAGTATCGCGAGGTTTTTTTTGGTCAGAATGCCGATCCGCGAATCGGTCGGCACTTCGTCGATGTAATGCGGACGGGCCAACCCCGAATTAACGCGGTGCCGATCGCATGTGAACGATATTGGCCCGAGCATGTCTTTGGTGCTCGCCGGCAAGGAGATGGAAACTGGGATTGGATGCTTGACAGCGACGCCCGTGTCGCTTACCTGCGCATTGATGGCGTGGATAATGAGGCGGCCGTTGTCTTTCGCGACGCCATTGCCTCGATCCGCGAGCACAGCGCGCAGGGAATCGTACTTGATTTACGTTGGTGCACAGGCGGGTATATCGATTCCGTTGAAGTGGTCGGTCAAGTGCTGATTCCGAATGCAACAGCAATCATCCGGACAAAGCACCGCCGCGATCCTCCGCGACCGCCTGAACCAATTCCGGAGCGCGGACCACTCATGACGCCGAAACTTGTGGTACTCGTCGGTACGGAAACAACTGGCGCGGGTGAAATTATCGCAGCTTCCCTGCAAGACTACGGTCGCGCGATCATCGTCGGCGACCGGACATTTGGCAAAGGCAGCGTGCAGCAACCGTTGAAGAATAATCCACTCGAACACAATTTCGCGGACATGACCTTCAAAATTACGACGGGCATGTTGCTGCGGCCGAATCAAACAAGCCTGCAACGCTATCCCCATTCGCAACCCAACGATGATTGGGGGGTGCGGCCCGATCCTGGCCTGTGGGTGCCGGTTTCGCGCGAGTTGAATCAACAACTCAAGGAATGGTGGCTGCTGCACGCTCTGCGCCCCGTAAACGATCGCTCGCAGTTGCCGGTGGATGACGTGGATGCCGACCCGCAACTCAGTGCGGCTATTCGGATGTTGAAAGGTATGATCAAGTAGATATGTCGGCACGAAGCATGACCGAGCCATTGGAATTGGTCCCGCAGTTTGCCACGGCCGTTTGGGGCGGGCAACGGTTTGCGAATCTGCCCGGTGCGCCGGCGGATGCACCGGTCGCGGAAGTGTGGCTGGTCAGCGACTTGCCGCATCGGCCGACGCCGATCGCGCATGGGCCGCACCAGGGGCAGATGATTCGTGAAGCGTTGGGCGGCGATCCGTTTCCGTTGCTATTGAAGCTCATTGACGCTCGGACATCGCTTTCCGTACAGGTGCATCCGGACGATGCGAAGGCGCAGAAACGTGGCCATGCGCGCGGGAAGACCGAGGCGTGGGCCGTGATCGCCGCTGAGCCGGGTAGTCGCATTTATGCGGGGTTGCAACCAGGCATTGATGAAACAGCGCTTACTGCCGCCATTGCCGACAATCGAATCGAAGAGGTGCTGCACAGTTTTGAGCCACAGACGGGTGATCTGGTCTATTTGCCGGCTGGTACGGTTCACGCGCTCGGCGGCGGTATCACGATCTTCGAAGTGCAGCAGAGTTGCGATGTGACTTATCGGTTCTGGGATTGGGGTCGGCCACGCGAGATTCACATTGCCGATGCTCTTGAATGTACGGACTACGGCGGCCCGGTGCGACCACTTCGTGAAGAGCCGGTGGTCTCACCGTACTTTGAGTTGCACGTTCATCGTGGCCCAGTCACAGTCGGTGGCGATGGCCGGATGCGCGTGCTGGTCGCCCATGCCGGGGCAGTCCACGGATGTGTGGACGTGCCCGCTGAAACCGCCGTGATCGTCCCGGCCATGATCGGCGAGTGCCGGCTAGTGCCCGATCCCGGTGCGTGGCTCTTTGAATGCATCATACCCTGACATCATGACTATTGACTTGAACTGCGATTTGGGTGAAGGGGCCGGCCATGATGCCGAGTTGCTGGCGTTGGTGACAACCGCCAACGTTTGCTGCGGCGTCCATGCCGGCGATCCAGCGACATCGCTGGCAACTTTGCGAATGGCCAAAGACCAAGCCGTCCGCATCGGCGCGCATCCTGGTTACTCTGACCGAGAGAACTTTGGCCGCCGGGAGTGGCATTTGCCGGAAGAACAACTATTCGCCGAGTGTATCCATCAAGTTGCGGGCGTGATTGCCTTGGCGCAATCCTGTTCGGCGGAAGTGACGCACCTGAAGCCGCATGGCGCGCTTTACAACCAAGCGTGCCGCGATCACGATGTGGCCAAGGTGATGGCGAAAGTCGCGCATCATTTTCGACTGCCACTGATGGGGTTGCCCAATTCCGAGATGGAATGTGCCAGTGCCGGGCTGGTGGATTACATTCGCGAGGGATTTGCCGACCGCCGATACAAAGGCTATGGCTCGTTGGTGCCGCGTGACGAGCCAGATGCCATGATTGAAGACGCCGACGAAGCGGCCGAACAGGTTGAACGCTTGATGACTCAATGTGGTGTCCGCAGTATTTGCGTTCATGGCGATGACCCTGATGCGGTCAGTTTCTTACAATCGTTGCGTCAGGCACTGACGACGCGCGGTCATATCTTCCGGTCGTTCGCATGAGCCTGACGGTGCTTGATCCAGGGCCGTATTCATTGCTGGTGGATTTCGGCCGGCCGCATCATCGTTCGCTGGGCGTGCCCATTGGCGGCGCCGCCGACCGCGCTGCATTGGCTCAGGGCAATGCGCTGGTCGGTAACGAGCCGGATGCCGTCGCGCTGGAGTTCGCGCTGGCCGGGCCAAAGTTGCAAGCCAATGCCGATCATGGCTGCGTAATCTTCGGCGCTCCATTCAAAGCGTGGATTGACGACGTGCCTATCCACGCGGAAACGACGTTTAATTTGAAAGCCGGATCTGTGCTACGCATCGGCGACTCGGCCATCGGCATGCGTGGCTATCTCTGCGTCGCCGGCGCGTTTCTGGCCGCCCCGGTTCTAGGTAGCCGTACATCGTTTGATGCGTTGAAGCGACAGGATGTTCTGACATGTCAGTCCGGCCAAGTTACCGCCCGATCACTGGGCAATCCGGTCACGAGTTATTCTCCAAACATGTGCTTGCGATGCTTGGCCGGCCCGCAGGCAGAGTGGTTTGAGGCTGACCAATTCTTCGGCCCATCGTTTCAAGTATCGCCGTTAAGCAACCGCATGGGCCAGCGGCTAAGCGGCAAGTCGCTCATGTTGCCGAATCGTGAGCTTGTCAGCGAGCCTGTCTGCCCTGGAACTGTGCAGGTTGTCAACGACGGGCAGTGCATCATTCTCGGAGTCGATGGCCAGACCATCGGCGGCTATCCCAAGATTGCCCAGGTGATTGCCGCTGACATCGACCGTATCGGTCAACTCCGGCCCGGGCAGGAAGTGCGTTTTACCGAAGTCACATTGGAAGAAGCCGAGGCGGCGTTTCACGATCGAAATCTCAAGCTGCGCCACAATTTGATGCGCCTTGGACTCGTCAATTGTTGAATAGATGCTCATAACCCAGCGGTCCTAACGGCTCATCGCGACCATTGACATTGATCCTCACGCCCTGTGCAACGCATTCGCCAACATGGAATGACCTACCATTCAACAGTTTCTTACCATCTTGCGGCGACACGGCGAACAATAGCTCGAAATCTTCGCCATCTGACAAGGCGTGCTCCAATGGCGACTTGTCGTCATTCATGCTTCTGGCAGCATCGCTGATAGGTATCTGATCCGCGACGAGTACGGCACCGCAGCCGCTCTCGTCGCAGATGTGGTGCAGGTCGCGAGCCAGGCCGTCGCTGATGTCGATCATCGCGTGAAGATCGACTTGTTCGTGCAGGGCAAGTGCTTCGCGAACACGCGGCGTGAAGTCGAGATGGTGGCCGCAGATGCTGCCGCCGAGCGGGCCGGTGACGAAAAGCCAATCGCCAGGCTTCGCGCCATTACGGCGAACCGGGCCGCGCGCGGTCGCCTCGCCCAGCATCGTTACGGAGATGACCAGCTCGCCTGTCCATGTGTTGGTGTCGCCTCCGACAATGGACACATCGAATTCTGCGGCGAGTATTTTCATTCCGTGGAACAGTTCTTCCGCAAGCGCGCGGCCGCCATGTCGCGGCAAGCCGACACTGACCACGGCTGCCCGTGGTATGCCGGCCATCGCGGCGATGTCGCTGATGTTCACTGCCATGGCTTTGCGGCCCACGCGGCTCGCGCCGGCCTCGGCCAGACGAAAGCAACTGCCTTCAAGAAGCATGTCAGTGGTCACGAGCAATTCGCGGTCGCCGGGCCAGTGGAGGGCGGCCGCGTCGTCGCCGGGGCCGATGGTCACGCCGGCTTTCGCCGGGATTTGGCCGCGAAGCCACGAGATAAAGCCGGTTTCGCCCGCAGAATCCGCCATGCTGCTACCCCTGCGACAATCCGCGTGACGGGAACTTGCCCCTTCGGCCCGCATGGAGCCATTGTGTATACTAGAGTTGAAAACTGGAACCGTTCAATCCGTTCGGGCCGAGTGGTATTGGGGCAATCATGGCTGTCACCCCCTCAGTTGCCGTTTTGAGTCATCCGTGCGTCGAGCGCACGCTCGGCGAAGCGCGTTTTCACACCGATGGCGATGTTCTCGCGCTCGCTTACGATGCCGCCGGGACGTTGTGGTCTGTCGAAGACCCCGGCGTATTGCGGTCATGGGACGAACACGGCCGGGCGAAGTCGCGCAACGTGTTGATCGATATTGATACGACGTGGTATTTCAGCCCGAATGCCAGGTTCGTGGCCGCAGCCAGTGATGAATTACTGATCTGGGACACGGCGTCGCACAAGCAGACCGCATGCATTGAAGTGCCGAGTTGGATCACCGCCATCGGCTTCCATCCGAACAAAAACCTCGTCGCCGTGGGCCACGACGATGGCATCACCCGCGTGTGGGATCCCGCACGCGAAGAACCGATCGGTGAGTTCTTTGAACACGATCTCCCAATCTCCGCGACCGCCTTCAGTGCCGACGGCAAGTTTCTGGCCAGCGCCGGCGAAGATCGCCGCATAACGATTTGGAACCTCGAAACAGGTAAGCTTCTGCGCACACTGCGCGGGCACACCGATCGCATTCCGAGTTTGGCTTGGCATCCGAATGGCAAGTCGCTCATTTCAGTGGGTTGGGATGCGACGGCTCGCGTGTGGAATGTTGATACTGGCGAACCGAGCATTTTGTTGAACACCCACGACGATCAGGTTTTGGGTCTGGTATTTACCCACGATGGTTCTTTGCTAGCCACGAGTGACTCAGCTTCCACGGTGCATATCTGGGGCAACTTGGTCACGGCCGAGTCGCTGCACAAGCTGCCCGGCCTTGCCGATGAGATCAAGGCGCTGGCCTTCCGCGGTGACAAACAGCGCCTGGCAGTGGGCGACCACCTTTCGCAAGTGGGACTGCGCTTCCTGCCACCCAACGCCCCATTGCGGCACTGAGGTCCAGCGTCTTGTAGAGGGGTGCTTGGTCAAGGTACGGCAGTAACATCACCCAGCC
>JANLTA010000322.1:0-3686 GCA_031362705.1 Gemmataceae bacterium
GGACGCCCCGGCGCCGCCGGTGTAGGTCAGTCTTCCACCTGTGAGCGAAAGATTCCGGTTGCTGCCGAAGGTAAGGGACTGCGCCGCAACATTACCGATCTTGGCGACATTCAGCGTGACATCAGTGACCTAGTGGACAGCGTTGTTGCCCTCCAGGAGGCGCGACGCTGATGGTGCACGACTACGACGAATCACGGAGTGGGTCTGCGAACAAAGAGCGGATGCGGGCCAACACAAATAAAGCTAACGTCTCACGCAATGGCCACGCCCCGGCGACCGGTGACCCCAAAGACAGCAGTGGTCCAAATGGACCAGTAGAGTCGCGGCGCGTGGCCGAAACAGCGAATGACACGCCAAAGCCACCACGCCAGACGGTCGCGGACAAAGCGATGGCGATGGACCTCCCGTCCCCCGACGGCACCCGCGCCAGCTCACTAACCGATTTGAGCAACGCCCAGGAGATCGTTGCGCGGCACGGTGGAACACTTCGCTACTGCCATCCCTGGAAGACGTGGTTGATTTGGGACGGCCGGCAGTGGAAGCACGACGATACTGGCCAAGCAATAGTTTGGGCCAAGTCAACCATTGTTGCGATGGCCCGCGAAGCCGCTGAAGCGGTTGGCCGAATATCGAAGGCGACGGTGGACCAAGATGAGGACGAGCAAGTACAGTCAAAAAAACTTATCGCCATGCACAAAGCCCGCCTTGCGTGGGCGATCAAGTCGCAGTCGCGAGACCGCATTATGTCCGCCCTGAAGCTGGCGGAGTCAGAGCCTGGCATTCCAATCCTGCCCAACGACCTTGACCGCGATCCGGTGGCATTGAATGTCGCAAACGGAATCCTCGATTTATCGACTGGCAAGCTTCGCCCGCACGATCCCAAAGAATTGCATTCCAAGATAGCGGACGTGGTTTACGACCCGCTCGCCACTTGCCCGGTTTTCGAGGCGTTCCTCAACAACGTTTTCCCCTCCACTGGCGATGCCGCGGAAGTCCCCGGTGATGAACCGCTCATCACGTTCATCCAGCGGTTGCTGGGGTACTGCCTCACGGGGCTGGTCAGTGAGCAAGTTCTCACGATATTTTGGGGCAAAGGATCCAACGGCAAATCCACGCTGATCAACATTTCTGCCGATACGATGGGCGACTATGCCCGGAAGTTGCCCGGCTCATTTCTACTTGCCAGTCATGGCGAACGGCATCCCACGGAGTTGGCTGAACTCTTCGGCCGGCGATTGACGTTCGGTACGGAGCCGGATGAAGGCCGCCGATTAGATGAGGCACGGATCAAGGAACTAACCGGCGGCGATGAGATTTCGGCCCGCCGGATGCGCGAGAACTTTTGGACATTCAAGCCGGTGCACAAATTGGTTTGGGCAGCAAATCACAAACCCGAAGCCCGCGGAACGGATCATGGTTTGTGGCGACGCTTGCGGCTTGTGCCCTTCACGGTGCGGTTTTGGAATCCCGACACACAGATTGAGGAAGGCGAAGAGCGCCCTGAGCGGTTACGGCAGGACAAAGCACTCGGCGAAAAGCTGGCAGCCGAGCGGCCGGGCATTCTCGCTTGGGTGGTGCGCGGCTGCAGGGACTGGCAGCGGCATGGCCTGAACACGCCCGAAGCCGTCATGGTGGCGACGCGAGAGTATCGCAGCGAGCAGGACAAGCTGGGGGCATTCATTGCGGATCGCTGTTTCGTCAGCAGCGACGTCAGAGTCAAAGCGCAGGAATTGTACAACGCATACACCGCGTGGGCTGATAGCTCCGGTGAAACGGCGTTGTCTCTCACTCGGTTCGGCTTGGCCATTCTTGAGAAAGGATTCACGAAAAAGAAAATCGGCAACATGTGGTACCTCGGCATCGCTCCCAGGAACGACTTCGACGAGGGCCAAGAATGACCAGCCACTTAGGGAGACAGGGAGAGTTGGAGATCAATTCCCCCTTCAACACTAGGTTCAAAATTACGCTCTTAGAGCGTCTATGTGGAAATTGTGTCCAGACCCTCCCTGCCTCCCTACTTCTCGGCCCGGCTGCGACTGATCAAACGTCCGACTTCCGGGCATTTTGTACCCACTGTCGGGGTACTGTTGGAGGCGAAAGCCATGCGAGAAACCGCGTCTACTGCGCCGGGGGGCGCACTTGAGTCCCACCGCACTATCCCTGTGCCTGCTACGCGACAGCGGCTATCAAGCCGATCCGGTCGAACGGTTCATCCCCGAAGTGACTGAGAAGCGCGATTGGCTCGGCTGCGTGGACGTCATCGCAGTGCACCCGTATCGCCAGCCGCATTTCGTCGCCGTGCAAGCCACGTCGCTGGCCAACCTCAGTACGCGAGTCGCCAAGTGCAAGTCCCGGCCCGGGTGCCGCGCGTGGATCCGGGCCGGCGGCGTTTTCGAGTGCCACGGCTGGGTTCAGCGCGGCGGCCGGTGGGAAGTCAAGCGGATCGAAATCGCTGGCGAAGACCTGGAGTCTGTGCCGGTGGAGATTCCGCCGCGGCGTTCCAGGCGACTGAAAACGCCCGACCTATTCCCGCAGGAGGTTTGAACATGGCCAAGCGGAACAACGTCTACCGCGATGCCCGCAACAAAGCAAAGCGAGTTGCGAAGCAGGCCCGCCAGCTCCAACGGCAAGCCGAAAGCCAACAACAGAAACCCGCCGGCCATCGCGGCGTTTTGATCCCAATGGTGAAACGTGACCAGTGAAGAGCAAGTGCACTGCGAGAACCGCGCCGTCCGACGCATGTGGCCGGCAGTGTCGAAGGCAATCGAACTTGCCTTTCGCAAGTTGCTGGACGCGCGCGCCGAAAAGTCAACGCTACCGAATCCAACGCGCGAAATCAAAATGGCCATTAACAACGAATTTGGCCGGATTATGATCGATCCAAACACTGACTGACCCAACGGAGAATCTTTCGTGTCGAACAAAACAAAACAAGCAGCATGGGCACCCAACACCGGCATCGATGGACTCCCCGTCGGCATATCCGGGGGCATCCAATCGGGCGGCTCGGGTGAGGCCAAGATCCATTTGCGTCGAACCGGGGACGGCACCAAGGCCGGCGAGGTGGCCCGCGTTGACGCGGAAAACGACGTCGCCGAAAAGATGTACGCGAGTTTTCACAAGACACTCGAAGACGAATTGCGCGACAATGTCGATGTCGAAAGATTGGTCCGCGCGAATGGCGCGCAGCACGATGCCAACGCCGAGGTCAATCGATTGACGGGTGAAATCGCACAACTGCAACAGGACAGAGCAAAACTCATCGAAGATTGCCCCGCAAATCTCCTGGCGAAGCTCAAGGACATTGACGGGAAAATATCAGTCTTAAATATCGAGAAATCTCATTGTGATGAGATTACGGCGTCTGTCACGTCGGCACGTTCCAAAGCCGATCAAGCGATTCGCGCGGCCAGTATCAAGGCCTGGCACCTCGAAGTGTCGCGACTTCGATTGGTACAGGCGACGTTGGCCAACCGAATCGCGGCCGCGGTGGCCAATGATGTTGACGAAGTCATTCGGATCGAAACGGCGATCACCCGCCTGAACAGTGACCGTGCCGCAATCGCGGTCGGACGAAATCACATTCTCAAGGAAGGCAGCGCAGCATGAAGACCAAAAAGGCCAAACCGGCAAGCAAGCGTCGTCGTGCACCAATCAAGCCGCCCACGGCGATCGAAGCCGTGGGC
>JANLTA010000275.1:0-7464 GCA_031362705.1 Gemmataceae bacterium
GCACGACGTTGTCGAGCCGGCGCTCCATGATCGAAAGCAATGCTTCGCCGGTGTTGCCTTTGGTGCGGGTGGCGATGCCATAATACCGGCGGAACTGCCGCTCAAACACACCATAGAAGCGCTTGAGCCGCTGCTTTTCACGGAGGCGGACGCCGTATTCGCTGACCTTGGCGCGACGGCCGCCGTGCATGCCCGGCACCTTGCCGGAACGCCGCTCGATCGGGCATTTCGGCGAGTCGCAGCGCTTGCCTTTGAGGTAAAGCTTCATGCCCTCGCGGCGGCACAGCTTGCAAACGGGATCGAGTGTTCGGCCCATAAATAGTTATCAGTGGCTAGTGGTCAGTGGTCAGTCAGCTTGTTAATTGTGGAGTGGACGTCGCCACTACTACACGCGGCGTTTCTTTGGTGGGCGGCAGCCGTTGTGCGGCATGGGTGTCACATCTTCAATGGCCTTCACGAGGAGGCCGGCACCTTGCAGAGCCGAGACGGCCGATTCGCGGCCCGAACCCGGGCCTTTAATCCGCACCTCGACTTCTTTAAGGCCGAATTTCATCGCACGCTCAGCACATACTTCCGAGGCCCGCTGGGCGGCGAACGGCGTACTCTTGCGCGAACCCTTGAAGCCGACCATCCCGGCCGAGGCGGAGCAAAGCACGTCGCCGTTGGCGTCCGTGATCGTGATGATCGTGTTATTAAACGTTGCCTGAATATGGGCGATACCCCGGCTGACGTTCTTCCGCGCTTTACGTTTCTTGGTTTTTGCCATATCAGTCAGTGGTCAGTGGTCAGTGGTCAGTGGTCAGTGGTCAGTGGTCAGTGGTCAGTCAGCTTGTTCGAGTTCAGCGGTCGTTTCCGTTGCAAATGATCGGTGTCTTTACTGACAACTGACCACTACTACCGCATTTCCTTGACGCCCTTCTTGCCGGCGACGGTCTTGCGCGGGCCTTTGCGGGTACGGGCGTTTGTCTTGCTGCGTTGGCCGCGGACGGGCAGCGAGCGTCGATGTCGGCTGCCGCGGTAGCTGTTGATGTCCTTCAGCCGTTGAATGTTCTGTTGCGTCTGCCGGCGGAGCTGGCCTTCCACCGTATACTCGCGGTCGAGCAGCACGGTGATGCGGGCCACTTCATCTTCGCTGAGTTCGCGGGCACGCCGTTGCGGATCGACATTGGCCTGATCGCAGATGCGCAGCGACAAAGTCGGCCCGATACCGAACAGGTAGCGAAGCGAAATGTAGGTCGGCTTGTCGGCCGGGAGGTCCACACCGAGGATACGGGGCATGCGCGGTCTCTCCTAGCCTTGCCGTTGTTTGTGGCGTGGGTTGGTACAGATGACCAGCAGCTTACCGTGCCGCTTGATCAGCTTGCAATTCTCGCAAATTTTGCGAATACTCGCCCGAACTTTCATGATCGCCTCATAGGCGCAAGGATTCCCAGTTTCTGGAACCCAGTATCTTACAAAAAAAAGCAACGCGGACCAGCCCCACCCGGACGAACCGCGTGGTTGTTGGCCCCAAGGTCATGTATCGATCGTGTCGCCAATGGCTTTGGGCGTTATTCGTCCTGCGTTCGCCCGATCTTTCCTGCAGAAAACCGCCGACAACTTCGTCTACCAGTACCTATCGTGCTCGAATAATCAGTATGCGACCCCGGACTGCAAAGTCCATAGGGGCTAATCGGGTGTGTCGGGTCCGTTCTGTCTTCTTTGTGTGATCTCTGTGTCTTTGTGGTTAATTCTTAAGACCAACCACAAAGGCACAAAGACACGAAGGAACCACAAAGAAAACCAATGCAATTGCCTACGTCCCTACTCCAGTTCCCGGGTCCAGTCTGCTGTGCCGTACCGCGATTGAACGAGGGATTGCGCTGCCGCGACCTCGTCGGACTCGATGGCGCCGGCTTCACATATATATTGTTGGCGGAAGTCAGCCTCCAAGTTGGCAACCACCCGCTCACGGTCAACCGTCACCTGCTCACTCAGCGGATGTACTCGCTTGGCGGCGCTGCCGATGCCCTTGTCCGAGATCTTCTCCCGGCCAATCCTCAGGACACGCATCATCTCGCCCGCGTCCATGTTCCAAGCAATGGTGGTGTGGTGCAGCACCGCACCGGGCCGCCGTGCCTGAGCCGCTCCGCCCACCTTGCCAACGGGCGACGCAATATCATTGAGCGGCACATAAGCCAAATCAGCGCCATGCTTCCGCAACGACGCGACCACCCACGCATCGCAGAATGCATACGAATCGCGAATGGTCATGCCCTGAAGCATCGCATCCGGCACATACAGCGAATAAGTGATCGACGCACCGGGCCGCACATACATGGCCCCGCCGCCGGAGAGCCGGCGTACCACGGTGACACCCATCGCCTCCGCGGCATCCGCGTCCACTTCATTCTTCAGCGATTGAAACCGGCCGATGATCACCGCCGGTGATGCCCACGCCCAAAACCGCAGTGTCGGCCCGCGGCGCCCGGCAATCACGGCATTGAGCAACGCCTCATCAAGCGCCAAGTGCATGGCTGGCGATTCCACTGTTTCAGGAATGATCGACCAGCGAGCCGCCCGCCACTTGGCCAGCACATCAGCACTCATGCAGCCCCCGGCGCACAGCCTCCGCGACATCATCCGCGCCGAAGCCTAGCATTTCGACGGAGGCATCCAAGGCGGCACGAATGCGGTCGGCCCAATAGGAAGGTAGTGCATCCACCGGCGCACCTTCCAGTGCTGCCGCAATCACGTGAATCGCATCATCCGGAAACAAGAAAAAGTCGCCGCTGACACGCACGCCAGCCAGCCGGCTGGCAACGACATTAAAGTCGGCAACGACCAGCTTACCGCCGGGCACTTTGTATTCGCCGTGATGGGTCATTGATGCCTCGATCCGATTGGGCCAATGCAGAATGACATCGCCATACCAGACAAGTCAGGACCGAGGCAACTGCTGGCGATTATGATAGCTGACGACACGTCGGAACCTCTATTGCCTGCCCCAGCCCTTGCGTTCAATGAGTACCTTAAGGTCGTTCTCCAATGCTTGAAAGGCGCTCAATTCCCTCAATGGACTGAAATCGGTGATGTAGTTGGCGACGAGCAAACACGCATGGTCCGAATTGAATCGTTTGAGGCGGCGGCCCCGAAGTTCACTGGCATTGTTGATTAGGTCGCTTAACACTGAGTAAGGATCGCGCAGGTTTTCAAGCTCACGAAGTCTTGGCAAATTCAATTCCGTACCGCCATTGGGATTGCCTGCGGCTTTGCGTATTGCGGTCATGTCGATCAAAAGCCAAGCCTCGGTCATGCGAATGGGTATCACCGGAATGATCGCCTGATCCGATGTGTTTGGCGCAGAGGCATGCGCATTCGCGATTTCGTCAAGGCGATCCTGTCGAGTTGCATTTTCCGCATCGCGATGCACAAACAATACGTCGGACGGATAAGAATCCAAGGCGTTCGCAATTCGTCCCGCAAGCGTGACTCTACGCCGATGGGGCGTCCCAATCCAAATTGATTCCGTGACGACCTCAGGCAACAACTGATGAAATAGCCAATCCAATATGGCGAACAATCGCTCATCAGATCGACCGTCGGCGAGCAGGGAGTAGCGAATGACATCCACGACTTACTCAATGTTCTTGAAGAGGTCCTGGACGTCTGAACGATCAATGACGCGCGACCGACGACGAGGCGGATTCGTGTTCACTGTCGAGATAACCGTACCGTTTGTTCGTCGAGAAGAGTCACTATCCGCTACCGGTTGCAAGTAATCCAGGAGTCGTCCAAGCTGCAGTGAGTCCTTGTCGTGCATGCCAGCTGCCCGCCACGTTGAGGGCAGGTGTTGAAAGGTCACGATGCTGTTCGCATGCCCGTTGTCGTTTTGTGTCCGGGAAACGCCGGCCAGTAACGCTGCTGGATCAACCTGCTGGACGACGGCAGGCGAATGAGTGTTGATGATCACTTGGCGCAGAGGATTGTCCTGTCCAACGGGTGCCTCCGTGTCGACGGCTATATCTTCGAGAAGTTCGATCATAGCTGGAATTCGTCGCGGATGTATGCCGTTTTCCGGTTCCTCCAGACAAATGAGGCCTTGTGCGTCCGGATCGAGATCAAGTACGGCAAGCGCTAAAAATCGAAGTGTTCCGTCCGACAAAGCACGAGCCGCATGAGTCGTAGCGTTGCGGTCTCGGACAAAGAGCGTCAGCAGTTCGCGTTTCTCATCGCGATCAATTCCGACCATGCGAACATCTTCGTTGAGTTGCTGCAAGCGATTTGCGAGAGTTTGATATACCTGTGCTTCGCCGGAGTCCGCATCCATTTTGGCCTGTTGAGCCAATCGATAAACCGTCGCCGGAAGGTGGGCCCCATCGGATCCCAGCCGAGATTGCGCAGGCGAAAGGAAGCCGTCAGGCTCACGAAGTGCGGATGGTTCAAGTTGCAGTAATCGCCAGGATTGAAGTTCACGGCGAGCAAGCAGCACCGTCGGGTTTTCCGCGCTCGCAGACGACAACACGGTGCGCGGGATTGTGCCCGCCGACTGATTCAGGGTTCTCCCGCCATGTTGATCCTGGTGAAGTTTGATGACTCGGCTGGTTCCCTCGCCTTCGGTTGAGATAAACGGAGTGGTCCGCCTGCCCCGAATGACCGACTTGATCCAGTCCTTCGACGGACGAAACCGCAGATTCTCGCGTGCATCAGAAATGTTGATGTGCTTCAGTTCCTCTTTTGTAAGTTCGACCGAATATGGTGTCAACGCTCCTTCCTTTGTCCGCAATGCCAACTCAATGACGTACCGCAAAAATGTCATTCCGGCCTTTGCGGTTTGGCCCAAATCATCGGTGCCTTGGGACGGAACGATGATGTCAGCCTCAAAGTACATCTTGTCGTCACATTTGTCGCCAACGCGGTGAAATAGACTTCGAACGTCGCCGCGCTGTCCTTCCTCGTCTCGAACCGAAAGTGCCGCTTCGATGAATGATTGGTCGGCTAGTGCGCTAAGAAATCGAATGGCATCAAATAGATTCGACTTACCTACACCATTGGGTCCCGCGATGCACGTGAATGGACCAAATGATAGGTCCACGTCCACCAGGTTCTTGAACCCGCTGACCTTTAGTCGAGTGAGCATAATGTTTACCCTCCGCGAACAACGTCTATTCTACCCCTCATACTTCGCCCCACTCTCGGTAAGATTCGCCGTGGCCGTCGAAACCTGCCGGATGGTGCGTTCTTTTTCTTCCTTGTTCAGGCGCACCAGCAATTCCACCATTGTCATCGCGCCTAGGTCACCATCCACGCGGTCGCGCACAGCGACCGTGCCTGCGGCGGCTTCTTTTTCGCCGACGACCAGCATGTACGGCACCTTGTCGAGTTGCGCGCTGCGGATCTTCGCGCCGATCTTTTCGGGGCGGTAGTCGCCTTCGACGCGGTAGCCGGCTTCCTTGAGCTTCGCTTCGATCTCTATGCCGTAGTCGCTGAACTTCTCGCTGATCGGCAGGATGCGCACCTGCTCCGGCGCGAGCCAGAGCGGGAACGCGCCGGCAAAGTGCTCGATGAGGATGCCCATGAACCGTTCCATGCTGCCGAACGGGGCGCGGTGGATCATCACCGGCCGATGCGTGTGGTTGTCGGCCCCGACATATTCCAGGTCGAACCGCTCGGGCAGGTTGTAGTCAAGTTGCACGGTGCCGAGTTGCCACTCCCGGCCAATGCAGTCGCGCACCACGAAGTCGATCTTCGGACCGTAAAACGCCGCCTCGCCCGGTTCCAGCGTGTAGTTCATGCCGGATTCCTGCACGAGTTGCTTCAGCGTCGCCTCGGCCTTATCCCAATTCGCGGGATCGCCGACGTACTTGTCCGCACCCGGTTCGCGCAAGCTGACCCGCACCCGGTAATCGCTCAATCCGAGCGACTGCAGGATGTACAGCACCAATTCCAGGTTGGCCTTCATCTCATGCTCGACCTGCTCCTCCGTGCAAAACAGGTGGGCGTCGTCCTGCGTGAAGCCGCGAACGCGGGTCATGCCGTTGAGTTCGCCAGTCTGTTCATAGCGATACACCGTGCCGAACTCGGCCAGGCGCACGGGCAAGTCGCGGTAACTGCGCGGCTCGGCCTTGTAGATATGAATGTGGTGCGGGCAGTTCATCGGCTTGAGCAGGAAGCCTTCCTGATCCATCAGCCACTTCAACAGCACATCGGCCCGCTGCACGTGGTTGATCGCCTTGTGATAGTCGGGCAACTCAACTTGCATCACCTTCAACAGCGACAACACATACTGATGCACCGCATCCAACTTCGCCGCCTGTGTCGGCAACGCCTCATAGCCCGGCGGAACAAAATGCGCCTGCTTCACGTAATCGACGAAAGCCTTCTCTTTCTTCTCGTCCACCTCGCCCATGGCCAGTCGGTATTGGCAAATGTCCAAGGCACCGGCGGCCGGCCGATTGTACATCGGCGGAAACTGGGCATCGCGATAGTACGGGAAGTGCCCGGATGTGCGGTACAACTCCAGCCGGCCGATGTGGGGTGTGTACACCGGCTGATAGCCGCGCTTGACCAGCTCATCCTTGATAAACGCTTCCAGCAACCCGCGCACGATCGCGCCCTTCGGCATCCACAGGATCAAGCCGCTGCCGACCATCTGGCTGATAGTGAACAGCTTCAACTGCTTGCCGAGCGTGCGGTGGTCGCGCTTCTTCGCTTCCTCGACCAGTGTGAGATAAGCGTCGAGGTCTTTCTGATTGAAGTACGCGGTTGCATAGAGCCGTTGCAATTGCTTGCGGCTCGAATCGTTCTTCCAATACGCCCCGGCAATGCTGAGAATCTTGAATGCGCCGATGCGACCGGCATGGGGCACGTGCGGACCGCGGCACAAATCAATGAACTCGCCCTGGCGATAGAAACTCAGCGTCGGGAACTGGCTGAGCACACCATCGATGTGTTCGACCTTGTAGGCCTGCGCCATATCAGCACAGAGCGCCTTTCCTTCGGCTGTTGGCCGCTCAAACCGTTCAAACGGCTCGGCCTTCTCGACGATCTTTTTCATCTCCGCTTCGATGCGCGGAAAATCCTCTTCGCGGATCGGTGTCGGAGAGTCGATGTCGTAATAAAAGCCAGTTTCTGTCGCCGGGCCAAAGGCGAGTTGTGTGCCGGGGAACAGTCGCATCACCGCGCGAGCCATCACATGGGCACAGGAGTGGCGCACGACATCAAGCGCCTCGGCATCTTTTTCAGTGAGAATGCGAAAGCCAAATTCAGACTTATCGCTCGGCAGTTCGCGTTCAAGGTCCAACACGGCATCATCGACTTTGACGGCAATTGCTGCCTGGGCCAGCCGCTTGCCGATACTCTCGGCCACATCACGGCCACGAGTGCCGGGCGTCACTACGCGAATTGAGCCATCGGGGAGTTTGAGAGAAACCATGCGAAATGCCCTCCAAAGGTCGCGGCCCAACACGGCCCCAACAACGGGTC
>JANLTA010000352.1:0-1682 GCA_031362705.1 Gemmataceae bacterium
CTGATCGTGTGCGGGTCTGGGCCGGCCGCCGGCATTTCGTTTGTCGCCGTTGCGGGGCAGAGCTTTATCATCCGCACCGGCTCTCTAGGCGGCGTGACCGGCCTGTGCACGCTTCAGGTTGATTTTGACTCGGCTTGCACTGCTGATATCGCGCCGCAACCTGGGGGCAATTGTGCCGTCAACGTCGATGACCTTTTGGCAGTGATTAATGCATGGGGACCATGCCCAAATCCCAACAACTGCCCAGCGGACATAGCGCCCCCCGGCGGCAATGACTTTGTCAATGTGCTTCGCGCCGTCGATTTTGTCGTAGTCCACCTTTTCACTGATCGAGTCGTCCGCCTCTGTTTCGTCTTCGACTTCCGGAGCCGCATTAAGGATCTGTTTGAGGCCGCCGAGCAGGATGTCGTTGACCAATGAACTTTTGCCCGAGCCACTAACACCGGTGACGCCAATGAACTGACCGAGCGGAAATGCAACCGTTACGTCCCTGAGATTGTGATGGCGAGCGCCGATCACTTTCAATTGCTGACCATTGCCCGGGCGGCGCTTATCCGGCACAGCGATTGATTCTTTGCCGCTGAGGAAGCGGCCAGTTACGCTTTTCGATTGACGCACGATGTCGGCAAAAGTACCGGAGGCGACGACTTCGCCGCCGCGGACGCCGGGACCGGGTCCAAAATCCACGATGAAGTCGGCGGCCCGCATCGTTTCTTCGTCGTGCTCGACAACCAGTACAGTATTGCCGACGTCGCGCAGCCGTTCCAGGCTGAGCAACAAGCGCTCATTGTCGCGCGGATGAAGACCGATTGAAGGTTCATCAAGGATGTACAACACGCCGACGAGGCCTGATCCAATCTGACCGGCCAGGCGTATGCGTTGGGTTTCGCCGCCGGAGAGCGACGGAGCAGGGCGGTCGAGCGTGAGATAATGCAGGCCCACATTCATCAGGAAGCCAAGGCGTCCACGAATCTCCTTCAGCAACTCGGCGGCGATGATTCGCTGTATGGGTTCGAGCTTGCGTTCCAGAGGGCCATCCGGCGCGAAGAACGCGGTCAAGTCGCCGATGGGCAGCGTACAGGCTTCGACGAGTGACTTGCCCGACACTTTCACGGCTCGTGCCTGGGCATTGAGCCGTTGACCGGCGCAAGCGGGGCAGCGAACAACCTTCATGTACTTTTCGAGCTGCATCCGTCGCGGGCCAGCGGCTGTCTTCTTGAAACTTGTCAGCAGTTGCGGAACGATGCCTTCCCACTTGCCGCCGTGCTTCCAAATGCCGCCACGATGTCGCCATTCATAGACAATGGGCCGATCGCCACTTCCTTGTAGGAGCCATTCCCGATGCTGCGCCGGTAGCTTTTTCCACGGCTTCTTCAGGTCAATGTCGAGTGTCTTGGCAATGCCTTCGTAGGTATGGCGTCGCCAACGACCCATCGCCTTGAAAGAACCGACGAGCATCACGGCACCGTCGTAGAAACTCTTGCTGTCATCAGGAATGAGCAGGCTTGAATCGAAGGTGAACTTGGCACCTAAACCGTCGCAATCCAGACACATGCCGTGAGGGCTGTTGAAACTGAACAACTGTGGCGTCGGTTCTTCAAACGACTTATTGCAATGCGTGCAGGCGTAGTGGGCGGAGAGAAGGATATCATCCGTAGTCCCTTGCTCGTTGTCGATTCCAC
>JANLTA010000357.1:0-1671 GCA_031362705.1 Gemmataceae bacterium
ATTTCCTCGATGAACGTCGCCAGGCCGTTGAGGGTCGTGACGGTTTTCGTACCGAGATAGCGCTGACCTTCGCCATAGCCGCTCGCATCCACCGCGAGGTTGGCATAGAAATCGAGCGTGTACGTCGTGGCTGTCGCGGCCGGGTCGGTAGAGAACGAGCCGATGACGCGCGTCGTATTAAATCCCGGAATCACCGTATCGATCACCGGGAAATTCAGGAATCCATTCGGGCCAATGTCGCCGTCGTTGGCGTCGTTGGCGCTTACGCCGTCTCCGAAGCCGGTGGCGTCGGCGACGAGGCTAAGGTCGATGCCGAGTCCGCCGTTGCCAACGATCGAGTTGCTACGGATCGAATTGCGGATGGAAGCGCCGTTAAGAAGCAAGACGCCGCCGAGAGGTTGGTTCGCGATGACGTTTCCGCTGATATTGTTGTTTGTGGAGCGGTCGATCAAAATGCCGTGACCGCCGTTAGGCAAGGGATTTGCGACGCTGATGTCCGTGCCGATCATGTTCCCGACAATGGTGTTGAATTGAGCCGTGAAGAACGGTACGATCACGTCGAGGTCGGGCAAAGACGTGAATTCAAGCACGGCACGGTTGAAGAGCGTTTCCTGGTCGTCGTTCCATTTGCCGTTGGCAACCATCTCCACAGCGTCTGCGTTGCCGGAATTGTCGGGTTGGCCCGTGTTCCAGTTCGTGTAAACCTTCGCTTCGCCGGAAGTCCAGACGAAGTTGCCTTCGGTTGCGCGGTCATTCAAGCCGATCCATACTTCCGTGTTCGCCGGTTGCATGGCACTGTTGATAAAGTTCTGTTCGGCCGCGTTCTGCACTGCGGTGAGGTGCCCTCCCGCAGCCACCGCTGCGGCTTCCGCGTTCGTCCAGGTGCTCAGCGGCGTCAGGACGTAATAATTGCCATTGCCGCCCGCGCCCGGTTGCCACCGCGTGATCGTGTATCCGAGCGTTGTGTCTTGAAGGATCACCCCGTCGCTGATGTTGCCGGAGATCAGGTTCCGTTCCCCCAAGTCGTTCTTGCCGTCGCTATTGGTGCCGATGCGGTTACCCGCGGCGCCGTCTTGAATGGCGATGCCGCTGGCGTTGGGGATCGCGAGCTTGCCGGCGGCGTCGGTGCCGATGAAGTTGCCGGCGACGCTGTTGGCGTTGGCGTTGATCCCCGTGATCGCGACGCCGAAGGTCGTGTTGCCGGAGATGAGGTTGCCCTCGGCCGCGTCGTTGGAACCGCTGCTGTTGGTGCCGATGAAGTTGGCGCTGGCGCCGTCGCGGATGGCGACGCCGCCATTGTTCGGGATCGCAACCTTGCCGGTGATGTCGGTGCCGATGTAATTACCGGCCACCCGATTGTTGGTTGTGCCGAAATCGACCACCAGTACGCCGAAGAGCGTGTTGCCCGAGATGATGTTTCGCTCGGCTCCGTCGTTGACCCCGTCGCCATTGGTGCCCACGAGGTTGCCGGAAGTGCTTTCGCCGAGCCGCACGCCCTGACCGCCATTGGCAAGGATTGTGTCCCGGTGAAGTCGGTGCCGATGAGATTGCCGGTTACGACGTTGTTGACCGTGCCAATGCCAAAGATCTCGACGCCAGGGCCCGTGTTCCCTGAGATGAGATTGAGTGCGACAAGATTCCCGGCCGCACCGAAGTGGAATAGGATTCCAG
>JANLTA010000384.1:0-7097 GCA_031362705.1 Gemmataceae bacterium
ATCAATAAGACGAGCGCGGGCGCGATCGTGGGTGAGTTCGGCAACCTTGCCGATAACAGCGTCATCAACCTCAATGGCATCTTGTTTGCCGTCGATTATCAGGGCGGCACTGGCAATGATTTGACCCTGACGTTGGCGGCACCCAGCATCGTGTATGTTGGCGAAAACTCGCCTTCCGACTTCACGGTGACCAATGATATCGGGCCGGTCGGCTTGTCGAACGGCGACACTGTGACCTGGAACCCGGGCGGAGCGCAACACGGGGCCGGGCAAGTTGCCGGGTTGATTTTCGGGTTCGACGCCTTCGCGACCATTCAAGGTGGTATCAACGCCGTAGCAACGACGGGCACCGTCAACGTCACCGCTGGTACCTACTCGCAAATTCTCACCATCAACAAACCACTGACGCTGTTGGGAGCGCAAGCGGGCAACTCCGCTAACACCCGCTTCGCGGCGTTCACCGGCGGCCCGGCCAACCCGAAGGCCAACCCGGCGTTGGAAACTATCATCACGACTCCGGTCAACGACCCGGGCACGCCGAACCCCGGTGCGAATGATCTTGTGCGGACGGTGGCAAACAATATCACCATCGACGGGTTCGTCATCGACGGCAACAACGCGGCTCTCGGTGCCAGCACGTTGCAGTTTGGCGTGGTGGACATCCATGCCCGCCGCGGCGTCACCACGGTTGATGCCCTTGGTAACTTCGTGGTGACCAGCGGGCTGGTTATTCAGAACAACATCGTGCAGAACGTCGCCGAGCGCGGCGTCCACTTCGACAACGATGGCATCGCACCGGCAACGCCGCACAGTGTTGCAGGCAACGTCATCCGTGCCTTCGGCGAAAGCGGCGTCATCCTGTTCTGGAACGCGTTCTCCAATATCACCAACAACACGATCGATGCGACGCAGCCATTCACCGTCGGCATCAACACGCAGACGTTCTTCGGGGCCGGTACCAGCGCCTTCACGGGTAACACGATCAACGTCGGACCAACCGGCGTCGGCATCAACGTCAACAACAACTTCAATGCCGCCGTCGTCACCAATATCACCGGTAACACGGTCAATGCCGCGGCCGGCGTCGTTGTCGCCGACAACTCCTGGGGCATTAACATCTGGTCGCAGCAAAACGGCCCGACCGTCACGCTGACCGGAAATAACGTCGGCAACGCTGGTGGCAACTTCGCCCGCGGCATCAACGTCTGGAATATTTCCACCGCGACCGTTTCCGTCATCAGCGGTTCGGTTAATCGCTCGAACGTTGGCGTTAACTTCGAAGCGGTCGAGCCGACCTATGGGTCGGGCGGCACTGCCGCTGAGTTGCTCACGATCTCCGGCACTTCCGTGACCGGCCTGACCACGGGCATTCGCGTGTTTAACGGTGCCAACCCGGCATCGTCGAACAGTGCGATGACGTTGAACTTGTCCGGCAGCACCGTCAGCGGCGGCACGACGGGCATCGAAGTGCTCAACACGACTGGCGGGGCGTTTGCGTCAACCGTGCAATTCGGCGCGGGCAACTCGATCACCGGCGGCGTCAATGGCTTGACGTTGGATGGGGCCGGCTCCACTATCGCCGGCAACACGCTGAACAATTTGGCATTCACCGGCCAAACCGGCTCATACATCGTGCTTTCTTCCGGAGCCTTGGCGGGAGTCACCGTGAACGGCACGGCCGCCACCTTCGACGGACCTACCGGCGGAACGGCGACCGTGGCCCAGAACTTCGCCATCGAAGACAAGATCACCCACGCGACCGACAACACCAGCCTCGGGTTCATCCGCGTGAAAGCCAGTCACGTGTTCGTCACCACCAGTTCCGGCAGCATCCAGCGGGGCATTGATATTGCCGCGACCAATGACATTGTTTACGTCGCGACCGGCACGTACACCGGCGGCCTCAACATCAACAAGAGCGTCACAGTTCGCGGGGGAACGGGCAATCCTGCTGATGTCGTCATCGGTGCGGCAGCCAACGGTTTCAACATCTCCGGCGTTTCAAGCAGCGTGACGTTGCAGGATCTCAGCATCAAGACATCCAGCATTGCCGTTTCCGCAAATAGCATCAATAGCTTGACGCTTGACAACCTGTTGACCTCGCGATTCAGCAGTGTGAATAACGTCGTGACATTGAGCTACCTCGCTACCAATAACGACGACACGATTGTCATTGATGCTGACGTGGGCACCTTCAGCGCCACCGGATTCAAGGTCTCGTTCTTTACCAACGTCGGCCAATTCTCGGCATTCGGACGCAACGGTTCCGATACGTTTAACGTGACGCCGCCACCCACCGGCGGTACCGCGATCTCCGTGTTTGGCGGCAATCCCGTCATCGCTCCCGGCGACGTGCTCAACTACGCTTCCGTCGATGGCGTGGCCACGCAAAACCCGACGACGATCACGAACACGACACGCGAAACCGTGACGTACGACAATATCGAAACAGTCAACATCGCCGCGGCGATTGACGTGACCCCGCCATCGGCCGTCATCACTCCAGTCAGTGATCCTGCGACCGGTGTACCTGTCGTGTTTAACGTTGTGTTTAGCGAGAACGTCTTTGGATTTAACAATCTCGACGTTTTGCTCGGCGGCACGGCCAATCCCACAACGGCCGTCGTAACGCCGATCGATGGCAAGAACTACACGGTTTCCGTGACCGGCATGAATAGCCTGGGCACGGTTACGATTTCACTTCCGCCCGGTGCCGCCAACGATCTCGCCGGCAATCCAAGTTTGGCCGCTTCAGGCTCCGTGAACTTCGCACCCAACCCCACGACGGTGGAATCGTTCAAAGTCGATTCCGGCAGCATTCAACGCTCCACCATCCGATCATTGACCATCTCATTCAGCGATCATGTGGACTTCGGGCCGAGTGCGCTCACCCTGAATAAGACTGGGATCGGCGGCGGCGCGGTCACGCTCAACATTTCCGCTTCGGACGTCATGGGTAAGACGGTTGCCGTGATCACGTTCCCAGGAACGTTCACCGAGTTCAAGTCCTTGATCGACGGGCACTACTCGTTCGTCGCTGACCATGCATTGGTGACCGATCCTTACGGCCGCGAACTTGATGGTGATGCCAACGGTTTGCCGGGGGGCGATTTTGGTGCTGCTTTTCACCGCCTCTTTGGCGATTCCAATGGTGATGCCACCGTGGCAACTAATGACTTCATCGAGTTCCGACTATCCCTTGCGGGAAGTAACAGCATCTTCGATTTCGACAACGATGGCACGGTGGCCACCAACGACTTCATCCAGTTCCGCCTGAGGTTTGGTGGTTCGATTTGATCGCGGCCGCCTAAGCGACGCTCGTTTAGCGATTCGACAAATGCCGACAGACCCGCGCAACCGCGCCGGCTGTCGGCATTCTTTCGCTGGAATTCCCAATTTACGCTCGGTGGCCGTCGCCGGGGTTTGGTACAGTGACTGGCAGACCTTTGGCTTGGGGATTGTGCCATGCGCCGTCTTGCCGTAATAGCGATTCTGCTGGTTGTGCTGACCTCGACAGCTACCCCTCCTTCGCCGACTAAGACACTGACTCATCCGGCCACCCCTGCGAAGGCGGAGTTGGATCGCTTGAACCTGCAATTGGCGTGGAGTCTGCAACTGCCCGCCTACACGGCGCAAAACGGCATCGGCGTGATCCAGCATATTGGCAATCAGCTCTACATTCAGCTTCGCGATGGAACGATCCATGCCATCGACGCTGAAACGGGCAAAGTTGATTGGACGAAGCGTGTCGGCAACACTTATCCCGTGACTCGCCGGCTGGGGTATGACGCTGACTTGGTTTTCGCCATGGACGTTAACCGGTTGATTGCTTTGGAAAAGAAGGACGGCCACCCGCGGTGGATGCTGGATTTGCCCGATGTCCCGGTCACGCCGCCCATGGCTGGCGAGTATCTGCTATACGTGCCGTTCTCGAACGGCCGCGTGCTGACGTATGCACTGCCGGAGACGACCGTCAAAGTGCTCGAGAAGGACAAGAAAGAGCGGGTGGAGTTCGCGGAGAAAGTGAACAAGTTCCGCCGAAAAATAGCCGCTGCTGCTCCACTCGCGCCCACAGGGGTTAGTCTGATTGCACCCCGGGCCGACGCGACGCGCTCATCGACATCGACCAATGTGTCATCACGCACCGCCACCACGTCGATGGCTTTGCATAAATCCGCCAGCTATGCAACGACGAGTGCCACGGCTACGGAACTCGCCGACGCCGCTCTGCAACCCTACTTCCTGTCCAGTCGGTCGCCGGGCTTCCGTGTCGATAACCCGGTCCTCGTCAGCTCTGTCGGCATCCTGCTCACCGGCAACAGTCGGGAAACGCTGACGATTCGCCGCGATCCTGAAAACCCGATCTACAAATTCACGGCCGCATCACCCGTGTCCATCGCACCGGTGCAGTATGGCAATACCGCGTATTTTGCCTGCGCCGATGGAGCCATCTATGCCGTCGATCTGGTGGCTGGCCGAATCGAATGGCAAATGGCGGCCGCAGCGCCGTTACGTGAACCGATGATTGTCACCGACACCGGCCTGTTCGCGAACATGCACCAGCGCGGACTCATGATGATCGATCGCGTGTCAGGAAACACGGCATGGTTCCAGCCGGACGCGCACACGGTCCTGGCCGTCAGCGGGTCATACGTGTATGCGAATGATCGGGTCGGTCGACTGTTGGTGCTGGACCGGGTCACCGGAACCGTGCTTTCCCAACTTGATTTGTCTCCCTACAACGTGCCGTTCGTCAACGAACACAACGACCGTATCATCCTGTCGGCCAACAACGGCTCCGTGATTTGCCTGCACGACCGTGGCCAAGCGACGCCATTGGTCCACGAAGCGCCGAAAGTCGCGGCGCCGAAGGTACTGGATAAGACGGCGGGGCAAGGCAAGTGAATAGTAGCCAAATGGCATGCTGCGCCCGCGCCTATTCACTTCATCGACTGAAACAAACGTAGGCCACTATAGTTCTCGCGCCGCTAAATCGATACCGTCGACGCAAGAGCGTCTTGTCGTTAGCGAGCGCACCGCGCCGAACATAGGCGAGCCGGGAGCGTCAGCGACCGGAGCAGTTGCTCGCTCACGTCATTAGCACCACCGTTTTCGTAAGCGGCTGGCTATGTTCGTTCGCTGATCCGTTGCTTCGTTGCAGCCGCTTTCGTCACTGTTCAATTATGGTTGTCACTTGAATGCGCAGATCAATTAGCGTAGCGTAATCACCGTAGACGTCGGAAAACTCAGCGAGGGGCAGCCCGGTTGAACCGGGTAGCCTGGCGAGAAGTGAGCCGGCGCGATCGAATACCTTTTGGTGTTCGGCCGCGCCGGCTTTTTTTTGCGACCAGCAATGGGCGTTTTCCGGGGATAAAATTGGTACCGACCCTGTAGCTCCACCGAACTATCAACGGGAGCAGAAATCATGTTGTCTTGCACGATCAAACGCTTATGGTTAGCGGCTTGTGTTGGCTTGAGCATATTAAGTGGCGGGATTACTCATGCGCAAGTTGAGGAGCCGGACCCTCTCGCACTTCTTCGCGGCGTTCTCGCGGCCCGCGAGGCCATTCGCACCGGCATCGTGGAATTGACAATCGATGTGCGGAAGAAAACACCGTTCATCGTCAACGATATTTTCAACGTTAGCATTTGTCTTGACGGCGAACGTCGAACGACGATTGATCGCAGAAACAACGTTAAGGCTTTACCGACGACCGACGGCACGTCGGGTGATGCATCGACGAAACTATTAGCCATGAATAACGATCGGGACGCGTTTGTACGTACTGGCTTAGGAAAATGGGTCGTTGAGCGCGTAACCTCGGCATGGGATGGAAAGAACTTAAGCCAATACGACCAGCCGGACAGTGCCGGTTATAAGGACCACCTGCTCGGCACATCGGCATTCGTTTTCGATCCGCGATTGTTGGGTATTCTCAGTTGCTATGTTGTCGATTGCACCGCGGCCAGGTGTCTTGGGCTAGACCGTAAGACGACTAAAATGGTCGGGCGCGAAAACATCAATGGCATCGCGACGTGGCACGTGTCCTACACGATTGGCGACGATAATGAGTTCCATTTTTGGATCGAGGACCGCGCGGGTTTTCGTGTGCACAAACATGTGCATTTCTACCCCAGTCGCCGATACGAGGTGTTGTCGACGTTTGACCCGAAAGTTCCCACGTCCGTCGTGCCTACCAAGGTAACGACAACGGAATTCGATCGCAACGGAAAACACTCTCGAGACACAATCGTCACGGTCACCAATGCATCGTGGAACGTGCCGGTCGATCCAAAGACAGGGACAATCGCATCTCTCGGCATTCCCAAAGGCAAGGAGATTGTCGATGAGAGAATTCATCTGCGTATCGGCTACTGGAACGGCGAGCATGTTGTCGAAAAACAAACGGACGCAACAAAGGGCACGGGTCCGCCTGCTCCAGAACCAGTCGTTGAGTCGAAACGAAGCTATGTTTGGTACGTGGGCGGGATTGCGGCAATGGCAATCGTCGGCGCGTTCGTGTGGCGACTTCTGAGATCGGCCACGCCGGCTTAGGACAAGCGGAAGTGCAGCGAAAAATGAACTTGCATGCAAACACGCTGAAAATGCGACGCGCCTTCAGTCTCTTGGAGCTTCTAGTTGTCATTGCCATCGTTGGCGTTTTGTTCGGCCTTTCGTTGGGCACAATTCAGCGCGTCCGAGAATCGGCCCGAAAGACCGCTTGTACGAACAACATGCGACAAATTGGTCTTGCATTGCACCACTACCATGAGGTCAATCGCCGGCTGCCACCGGGTTGTAGCTATCAAGGTGGACGCGACGTTTTTCTGCATATGAGTTGGTGTACGCGACTTCTGCCGTACTTGGACCGCCAGGGATTGTGGCAAGATTCAGTTGCCGCGTTCGGCAAAGAACGGTTCTTTCTCATCAACCCTCCACACTCAGGCGGAGCGATCGTGCTACCAGACTTTATTTGCCCGACCGGGGCGCGACTGCAGTTCGCCAACGGTGTGGTGAAATCCGCGTTTACGTATTACCTGGGAATGGAGGGCACCAATCAGTCGACGCAAGATGGTGTCTTGTACTTGGATTCCAA
>JANLTA010000416.1:0-2533 GCA_031362705.1 Gemmataceae bacterium
GTTTGCATTATCTAACTTTGTCTTGATTCCAATTTAGACTCCCAACCAATATCAAACCACCCCATGAGCGCCAAGCAAAAAACACACTCCGGCCAGACCGCGACAGCAAGTGCCGACCTCGAACTCGCCTTCGACGTCGGCCACAGTTCCCTCGGCTGGGCCGTGCTGCAAAACGTCGCCGACCAACCCAACACAATCAACCTGCTCGGCTGCGGCGTGGTGACATTCGGCGCGGACGATTGCCTTGCCAGCAAGCGACGAACCGCCCGCCGGCAGCGCCGACATTACCGTTCAACCCGTCAACGTCTGGAACGCATCGCCAAGGTTCTTCTTCAACTGCTGGTCGGAGAGACAAAGGCAGACGCACCGAGACTGCTCGGACAGCTTCATCATTACTTGGACCGCTCGCCCGAAAAGCGCGCCACGCTTCAGGGGGCCGGCCATTCGTTTCCGTGGCTGCTGGCTGCCCGTATGTTACGCGGTGGCCACGAAGCCAGCACGCCGCTCACCTGGCCAGAACTCTGGGATGTCATTCGCTGGTACGCGCACAACCGCGGTTATGACGGAAACCAACGATGGTCAGCCCGCGAAATAGTGACAGCCTTCGATCCAGGTGAAGCACGCCACACACCCACCGCCGCCGACAGCGACGAGGACGAAGCCACTCTCGTTGCTGCCGCAGAACGCGCCGACGAAGAAGCCGGTGTCGAAAGCGAATCCGAGAGCGATGCCAAGAAGGTCAAGGAGGCATTCCGCTGGATGCGAGCCTACGGCACGACGACTATGGCGGAAACGATGGCAGTGCATGTAGAGAAGTTCGAGAAGGCCGCCCTCGAACACCAGCGAGGCCGCCAGAAGGAGAAGCCGACGCGCTTCAAAGGACTTGGCGCTGCGTTCCCACGCCGCGCCATTCGATTGATCAACGGACAGCGCACTCTGGTCCGTGGTGTGGAATGGGAAGTCCGGCGCATTCTGCGCGCCCATTTCGGCAAGCTGCCAGGATGTGACGAGAAAATTGAGCGCGTGCTTTGCGGCGGATTGCCAGAGCGGCCTGATGATTGGACCGCCATTCCCTGCCCTGAAATCAAAGTCCACAAACGCTTCGAGGGCGGTTTGCTCTTTGGGCAACTCGTCCCGCGCTTTGACAACCGTATCATCGCCGAATGTCCCGTCACAGGCGGCAAGGTGCCGGGCAAACATTGCCACGAGTTCCTGGAGTTTCGCTGGGCCATGACGTTGGCGAATGTCCGCATCGGCTTTGGCTCCGAAACCTACCGCGACGCTGACGGGCGCGAGGACAAGCTCCGGCCGCTCAATGCGGAAGAACGGCGCAAAGTCGATGTCCGCGTGCGCCGGCTCGGCTTCCTCAAGGTCGAGCCGGACAAGCCGGGCAACGACGGCCGCGTCCGCGCAGGCAAGAACGAGTTGCGGCAGATTCTCGTCGATGAAACCAAGTGCGACCGGCACAACCTCGAAACGCTCCTCTTGCACCCGGACGCGAAGGACGGTCTGAAGCTCCTGCCGATCAAAGGTGACACCACGGCGTTTCGGGTCGCTTGGTCATGCTTTGGAGATCCAACTGACCGGGCCATAAAGCTCAAACAGGGCGAACAATGGGTTGAAAAGGTAGCCTACCTTGATGATGCCCTACGTCATCGCTTTGCTGCTCAACTGCTCCGTCAGGAAAAGCTGACTATCCGCGAAATCGTCCGGCAACTAGAGAAGTTGGAGAAGACGGATGTGGCCGCCCGCCTCCGTGCCGCCGCCGAAGCCGAGGCCCAGGGCAAGAAGCCGAAACTCGATCCGGCAAAGCTGGAGGAATTGCTGGATGCCGAGTTCCACTGCGACAAACTCAAGGGCCGCGCCCGCTACAGCCGCGCAAAATTAGCCGAGGCCGTGCAGCAGGTGTTCCACAAGAACAAGCCGTTGCATCCGCTGCAAAAAGGCGGGTGTCTCTGCATCGACTCGGTGGAACAGGAGCGGCGCGACACGCGGCTGCGCCAGCGACACGACTGTGAGGCGGAAGTTCAAGCGAAGGTCGCAGTCCAAGCAAAGGCTGGGGGCAAGACGGGAAAGCAGTGGGCAGCGTGGCGACGCAACCTCCGCGAGAAGTTGCGGAAGGAGACGACCGGATTTGCCCGCCCGCCGGGCATCGCCGGGGAAACGAACAACCACTTGGTTCGCCACCGTCTCGAAATCCTTGACCGCCTCCTTCAACATATCGTGCTGGAGCCGAATTTCGCCGACGGCGACAAGTCGCGCATCGCCCGAATCACGGTCGAGGCTGCACGCGACTTGCAAACCATGTCGGGGATGACGAACAAGGAGAAGGCCAAGGAACTGAACGGAAAGATCCGGCACCACCACGATATGGCGGCGGGACTCGCCAAGAAGCTGGCGAACGAACGGGATGAAAACGGGCGTCCTTTTCTCATCAGTCCAGCCCTCATTCGCAAGGCTCGAATCGCGGACGATCTCGATTGGATATGTCCGTACACCGGCCGCACGATTGAGCCGGCGGGTCTGGTACATC
>JANLTA010000447.1:0-8280 GCA_031362705.1 Gemmataceae bacterium
CATTGACGCCACGCCCGTCTTTCCACATTTGCCGGCCGTGGATGGTGCTGCCGTGGATGAGTATGTGGGCACCATCGCCGTTCTCGGCGCACGCGCGAACCGTGCCGAAGAAGTTGCGCTCGAAGAACAGCAATTGGCCAGCTTGTCCAACGTAAAACTGTCCCGCCAACCACACCAGGGCCAAACAGGCGGCGAACCGTCGCGGTCGATCAACAAGAAAGAACGCGAGGATCAACGGCACGCCAAACGCAACTCCGCCGACCAGCGAAATCGTCCACCCGAGGTACCGTGCGCCGAAAATCAACGCCGCCGCCACACCACCGACGATGGCTGGAAAGGTGAGCGCGCGGATACCCGTGAGTTCCGGAATGCCCGCCAGTGCCTTGGCCCGCGGCCGATTCGGCAACAAGCCTACGGCCAGCGCCAGAACCAACGGGTACTCAGCCAGGCCAACCTTTTGCAACAATAAAGGTGCGATGATGGCATTGAGCAATCCGCCCAGTACTCCACCGACGGAAATCAACAGATAGTATCGCGTCAGTCCCTGCACCGGCGGACGCAGCTTGGTCAATTCGCCATGACATGCCAAGGCAACTACGAAAAATCCAAATAGGTGAACGCCCAGGATCGCCCACCACGGTGAAGTCGATCCGGTCAGCAAGGCAAAGTAAAGTGCCAGGGTCGCGATCGGCGCAACTCGTAGCGCCAGCCAGTGTGGAACAGCGGGCCGCGAGGAAAAGGCAATGATAAACGTCAACAAGTAAAGCGCCAGCGGCACGATCCACAACAATGGCACCGGCGTGATATCGGTCGTAATAGCCGTGGTCACGCCCATCAGCAAACTCGACGGCGCGAACGAAAGCAGGATCCAACGCACCCAGGGATCATTCCGACTTGTCAAGACTCTGGTGATCGCTTTCGGTTCGGCAACGCGCAATGTCATCATGGCACAAACAACAATCAATAACCCATAAACGCCGTAACCGACCGCCCACCAGCGGCCCTGATCAACCAGACCTAACATCGGTTCGATGAAAAACGGATACGCCGCCAATGCTAACAAACTTCCCGCGCTTGAGGCTGCATAAAGTGGATAGGGATCACGCTTCGGTGCGACGGTTGCAAACCAGCGCTGCATCAGCGGCGCGGTCGTTGCCAACGCAAAAAACGGCAGCCCCACAGTCTTAGCCAGCAAGGGCAACAGCGTGAGCACCGGATGCCCGGTACCCGCGAACCAAGATCGATCGACGGAGATTGGCAATGCGATGGCCGCTGCCCCGAGCACGATTAGGTGCACTGGTATCTGAGCGCGCATCGGCAATCGCTCGCCAATGAAGTGGGCATATGCATAACCTGCCAATAACGCCGCTTGGAAGAACAGCAAACACGTCGTCCACACGGCAGGCGTGCCACCCGCCAGCGGCAACACCAACCGGCCCGTCAACGGCTCCACGGTGAAGAGTAGAGCCGCACCGGCAAAGACGGCAAGCGTGAACCAGCGATGCACAGTTAGCCCCTAACAGATGTTAGGCAAAGCATAGCACTAAGGTCGGTGTCGTCGATCCGATTTGTTTGAATGGAGAGTCAATCAACCGTCCGGATTATCCAGCAGTTCCTGGAGCCGAGTGCCCAGCGGCGAAGGAAACCGGCTCGGCCAGGTCGAATCGATTTGACCGACACCGATGAGATCGCGCAAATGAGTACGATCTTTGTCGCGCCAGGCGATTAGTTTCATCTTGACGATTGATTCGAGCGTCACCACTTGGAATTCTGACGCTCGTTCCGACTTGTCCAAATCCGGCGAGGCGTATTCATATCCTGCTTTGACTGGCTCGCCCGCATAAAGTAGATGCACGCCAGCACTCGGTCGGCCTTCAGGGCCATCAATGAACAGGTCCACATCCATTACGTGATGGTAAACAAACCCCGCGCCTTCCAGTGCAGTTTTGACTGCGGGGAAGTCCTCGCGGCGAACCAGAATATCCACGTCTTTGGTATTGCGAACGGCATCTTCATCGACGCGGGCAACCCACTCAGCCACGGCGTTTCCACCTGCCACCGCGTAGCGGATGCCTGCGTCGTCGAGGGCCTTGGTTGCCCGCCGCAATCGCTCTTTGACCTTTTCCGCCGCCATCAGCGCCCGTTCCCAGGGGGATACGATTGTCGTCATGTTGCCGCGTCTCCGCGTGTTCGTCGTTGATCTATGATACTTGATTCAGGTGCCGCCGTAACCGGGGATTGAACCCCTTACGTTCATCGGCTATCTTTTCCATACCAGCGCGGGATTGGTATATCGGTCGTGCCCAGCCTTCCCAAGGCTGTGAGACGGGTTCGACTCCCGTATCCCGCTCATTGAATCCGGCTCGCGGCTATCCGCGGGCCGTTTCGTTTTTGACGACGGTCGTTATTTGATGAACCCCTTGGCGATTACTGCGTCACCCGATGTGCCGGTGGCGACCGCGCTCACCCGGCTGGCCCAGGAAGGCCGGCCCGGGTGGTTCGACGCCGGTCGCTACGTGTTGCGATATGCTTTGTGGGGGTCGGGGCCGCCGGTTGTGTTCGTACATGGCATTTCCGATGTCGCGCGGTCGTTCGCAATGGTGGCGGCCGACGTGTCGCAACACTTTACCTGCGTGCTATACGAACTACCATCCGGTGATGGCGACAACGCCCGGCTTGGAGGGTATCGCCATCAGCATTATGCCGACGACGTCATTCGCTTGCTCGACCATTTGCAACTGGAGCGCACATACGTACTTGGCTCTTCGTTCGGCACGACAATCGTCTTACGAGCCATCGCCGACCATCCGCAGCGTTTCGCCCGGGCGGTGCTACAAGGCGGTTTTGCGCGGCGGCGAGTGGGATCGCGCGGCGTGGCTTTGGCGCGATTCGCCAGATACTGGCATGGCAGAATGAGGTCGTTGCCAGTACGAACGTCACTGCGCAACCCAAGGGAAAAGGCAGTCTTCGATTCGATTCCGCCTGATCGTGAACGCTTCATGGCCGACAACTGTGGCTCGGCCCGCATTGAAGCCGTCGCACGGATTGGCTTGCTGATTGCGCAACTGGACTTGCGGCCGCTGTTGCCGAAGGTCCGCATTCCCGTGCGGCTCATCGGCGGCGATCGTGATAGCATCATCGCGCCGGCTTACGAACAGGAATTGCTCAAAGCGTTGCCGAATGCTGAGCGCATTGAGATTCCCGAATGCGGCCATGTGCCGCAATACACGCACCCCGGCTTGCTGGCCGAGTTGACCCGGCAGTTTTTCACGCCGGACTGCCAGGATACTTGTGAGCATTGACGCCACACAACTTACAGTGATATAGCGATCAATTTGCCTTTCGCAGGCCTACTTCAACTTTCTGAGAATGCATCATCGCGCCGTCGTGCCACACTTCCACAGGGCCCCAATACGTGAACGGTTTTTTCTCCGTCCACAGGTTAGGTTCCGGAATGATGACGCGGGCCATCAGTACGTTGGTCGACTCAGTCGCAATCGCTTTCACCGCGTATGCAATTTCAATCGTACTCACGCCGGGGCAGCGCGGACCCATGAGGCGGCCACGCAACTCCGTGTTGCCGCCTGGCGTGTCTGCGAACTCGGCTCGGATTTGCAACTCGGCGACTTCGACGGACAGGCGAACCACGTCAATGGTAATGGTGTGCAAAGTCATTTAGATGTGAAAACGGCGCTCTCGACGGCATCACGGATCATCTTCAAGCCTTCAGGGTCGGCCGTCGCATAGGTTCCCATAAAGTAAATCGCCGTCGGTCCATGACGCATGGCAATGATTTCCGTCGTGCAGTGCCGCGATCTCTTGGCGTCCGTGTCCATTTCCCCGCCGAAGGTGATGCGTGATGCCGGTCGGCCAGCAATCGTCAGATCGTCTTCCGGCTCTTTCGTGACTACGAAATGGGTTTCACGCGGCTTGCGCGTGCGGATCAATTCGGCCGGCGTTGGATCACCGGCGACGTCGGCGACGGTCACCTTAAACCATGCGGCTTTTGGACCGGGAACGAGACGCTTGAATTTCACGATCGTGCGTTCCGCCTTGTGCGTCGTCGGCGATTCCGTCGAACGCGATTGCATTGCCCAGCCCGTCGGCGGCGTGAAACTAATACCCACCTGCGTGTCTATAAACTGCGGACCGTCCATTTCCAAAAGCGGTCGCCCTTCGATCTCCTGCGGCCTAGGCACGTTTGGCGTCATGGCATATGCGACCGCAAGCCCCGCGGCCAACAGCAAAGCCCCGGCGACCACGGTGTTGAGTACACTTCGCTGGCGTTTTTGAATCATGTTACAGTTCGTTTTCGGAAATAGCTTCACCACCGGCACGCGTTCCAATTGCCTTCCATACGGATTGTTTGGTATTGACGCTCATCGCATGTACCGAACCATCGGCAAACAGGAACAAGCCCATGCCATGATGCGGAGAGAAGAAGTCGTAAACCTCGGAATAATGGCCGTTGAGCGTGTGCCATCCGGTGCGGGCCATGACAGCAGTCGCCGGTTCTTCGACGGCGGCGACATACACCGGTGCATTCGGATGAATACGCGTCGTGCCCTCGCTGACCGCACCGATCCAAGGTGCCTGACACAAAATGGAACCGCGTTCGCCGATGGCGATGGTTGTTCCCAAGCCGTCCGTGATCTTGTTCAAATACATGTTGCTGTTCCGGTAAAAAATGCCGTCGCCCTTGGCCGGCAATTCACCGATGCTGCCACCCGTGCCGTAACACGCGGCATAACTGTTGGTTGCAAAATCAGCTAGCGGCTTGTTAAGTTGCGACTTCATGCTGAACACGCCAACATTCCTGTCGGACGGGCAGATATATGACTTCATCAACCGCGTGCGCAATTCCTTGTTAATCGGATGTTCGATGGCCCGCTTCAAATCAATCTGCTGGGCCCACGATCCCTGTTCCAGATGCGGCAGTAAGAAACTGGCCCAACCCCAACCGGGAAATGTGAGCATTGGCTCCCAGGAACTGGCATTCTCGTAAGTCCACTCCTGCATTTCTCCGACTTCCAGACGATCCAGGCGAGTCTCATCGAAGAGATAAGCCGGAGGGAAGTGACCCACTTTGTCGTTGTAAGAATGAAGGGCAATGCCCATTTGTTTCAAGTTGTTGCGGCATGCCGTCTGATTTGCCGCCTCCCGGACACGCTGAACGGCCGGCAACATCAACCCGATCAGGATGGCAATGATCGCAATCACCACCAATAATTCGATGAGGGAGAACCCGCGGCGATTATGTGGTTGCAAGGCGGGCATAGTTAGCTCCTGGATCCGCGGTGGCGACGACCGATTAGTGAAGCCCAGTCAAACTTTATCATAGGCGACGATTCAGCAAAAGTGTAAATTGGCAGGGACTATTTGGGTCAAATCATGAGAAGCCATACTGACCCTCGGCGTTGGATGTATTCTGACGAGGCATGACCGAACGCCCAACCATGATTAACCCCAACTCCACCGATGACCCCAACGAACGCGGCATCGCTTTTGCCCGCGCCGGTCGCATGGCCGAGGCTCGCGACTTCTTTCTGGAGGCAATCCGCCGGCAACCGGAGCGAGCCTCCGCACATTTCAATCTCGGTTTGGCCTGGCTGCGTTTGAACAACCCGATCGAGGCCGAGCGTAGCTTCGAGCGAGCGATCCGTCTGGAGCCAACCGACGCCGCTGCACACTTGCAGATCGGCCACCTGTTTCGTCAACTTGGCCGGTTCGCCGAGGCGGTCGTCGCCTATCGCCATGCCGCCACATTCAGCCCCGCAAAGATTGATGGCTACAAAGCGCTCGCCACGATGCTGTTCGATGTTGGCCAGGCGTTGGAAGCCGTCGATGCTCTGTTGACCGCAACTAAGATCACACCCAACGATGCCGAGTTGCACAACGATCTTGGTAATGCTCTGCGTCAACTCGAACGCAACGATGAAGCAACTGACAGCTATCAACGATCGCTGGAACTGAATCCAGACTTTGGTCCCGCGCATGCCAACCTGGGCAACCTGCTCGCAGAGCGCGGCGAGACCGCCGCCGCTCGCGCCGCTTACGCCGCCGCCTTCAAACGACAAAAACTGGATCGCTTGCGCGTGCTAGCCGACACCGCGCTCCCGGTGATTTACGATTCACTCGATCACATTGCCGCGACCCGCGCCGAACTCAATGATAATCTGGACACGTTGATCGCTGCCAACGTGCAGATGGACCCGACCAGGGACTTGCTGCCAACGCATTTCTATCTGGCGTATCAGGGACAGAACGACCGGGAGTTGCACGAGAAGTTTGCCAGACTTGCACAGGGGCCGCGATCCTTGCAATTGCCGCCGCCAAAGGCAGTGCGGGGAAACAAAGTCCGCGTCGGCTTTCTGTCGCGCTATCTGCGCAACCACACCATTGGCCAACTCACCCACGGACTGATTGCTAAGTTACCGCGCGATCGTTTTGAAGTCACGGTGCTGCTCGCCGGCCCTGCCCCGGACGATTTGCTCGGCGCGCGCATCGCCAGCCAGTGCGACCAGTTTGTCCGTGTGCCAGCCGCCATGCCGCAAGCGTTGCAACTGATTCACAACCTGGGTTTGGACGTGCTGTTCTGGCCTGATGTCGGCATGGATGCGCAGACCTATGCTCTGGCGTTTTCGCGACTGGCACCGATCCAGGTGGCCACATGGGGCCATCCGGTAACAACGGGCCTCGCCACCATGGATTACTTCATTTCGTCGCAGGATCTGGAGTTACCCGGATCCGAAAATCAATACACGGAGAAGCTCGTGCGCCTGCGGCGACTGGCCGTGCATTATGATCGACCGGCAACCCCATCACCGCGAGAGCGCAGCTACTTTGGCTTGCCCGAAAACGCCAACTTGTATGTCTGCCCGCAGACGTTGTTCAAGTTCCATCCCGAACTCGACGCGATCTTCGCCGACATTCTTCGCCGTGACCCGGCTGGCCGACTCGTTCTCATTGAGGGCCGTTTCCCGCAGTGGCAGCAGCGCATCGTCGCGCGATTCCAGAAGACGATGCCGGATGTTCTCGACCGAGTGGTCTGGATACGCAAGCTGCACCGCGAAGAGTTTCTGAGCCTGCTGACATTAGCCGACGTGATGCTCGACCCCATTCACTTTGGCGGCGGTAACACGAGTTACGAAGGCCTCGTGCTCGGTATCCCGATTGTCACGATGCCATCCAACATGCTCAAAGGCCGACTGACCTACGCGATGTATCGACAGATGGACATGACGGACCTGGTAGTGGCGACGCCACAACAATATGTGGACCTCTCCGTCCGTCTCGGAACCGATCGCGAATTCAATCAAGCGGTGCGTACCAAAATTGCTGATCGCTCCGACGTACTTTACGGCGATGATCAAGCCGTTAGCGCATTCGCCGATTGGTTGTGGTCCGTGGCTCGATAGGCCCACTGCGTGGCCTGATGTGCGAACCGGCGGTACATTGATCGGTTCCATGTAATGGTGATCGGAGCGACTTGGCGATGAAGATTCCTTTGAATTGGCTGCGCGAGTACGTGGATATCACGGTGCCGCCGGCCACGTTGATCGAGCGGCTCACCCTTGCCGGGCTGGAAGTGTCCGGCACCCGTGTGCTTGGGCTGCCGATCCCGGATGGCTTGCGCGTGAAGCCGGAGGATGCCGGCCCGGAATGGCACCGCGATAAGATTGTGACCGCCAAGGTGCTGAAGGTCGAGCAGCATCCCAATGCCGATAAATTGAAACTTGTCACAGTGGATTATGGTGCAACCGAGCCCAAAGTCGTCGTCACCGGGGCACCAAACATCAAAGTCGGCGATGTCGGCCAAGTTGTCATCCTGGCGTTGACTGGCGCAGTGTTGTTCGATGGTCATGCGACGCCGAAGAAGCTGATGGAACTGAAGCCGACGCAGTTGCGTGGCGTGCCATCTGATGCAATGGTCTGCTCGGGGTACGAACTTGGCACCACCGACGATCATGAAGGCATCATCCTTTTACCCGACGATTCGCCGATCGGCGTTCCGCTGGCCGACGTAATGGGCGACATTGTCATCGAAGTGGACATTCTGCCGAACATGGCCCGTTGTCTGGCGATGCTCGGCGTCGCGCGGGAGGTGGCCGCGTTGACTGGCGGTAAAGTACGGCAACCCGCGCATGCCTGGCCGAAGGTCGGGCCGTCGAAAGTGGAGCGACCGCATGTCAGCATCAAAGATTTTCGTCTATCGGCTCGTTACACGGCGACGCGCATTGATGGAATCACGATTGGCGATTCGCCCTTGTGGATGCAAAC